>CAXBPJ010000001.1:0-25213 GCA_963977325.1 uncultured Brevundimonas sp.
CCATCTGCGATCGTCTGGAGGCGATGCGTGAACGGACCCCGCGCGGTCGGACAACGTGGCAGCCCTCGTCGGTCAAGATGCTGCTCGCCCAGGCTGAGAAGCTGGGGATGCTGTCCGAGAAAGCGATCAAGCGAACGGATTAACCAGCCGCAGCTGTCCTTCGACCAGCAGCCCCGTATGCATGTCTTCAGTCCAAAGGGTCGTACAGCCGGCGATCAGAGCCGCGGCAACGATCATCGCATCATATACTGAAAACCCGTAACGCTCAGCCAGCGCGCGACCGACCTCATGCGTGCGCAAGGTCACATCCTCAACCGAGCAAAGCGCCCGGACTCCGGCTAAAAAACTCGCAGTTTCATCCCAGTCAAGTCCAGCCTTGCGACGGCAATTTACCATTGCCTCGTTCAACACCTGCACGCTGATGCGCGGGCCCCGCGCTAAGATTGCTTCGGCCTGATCGGCCTTGAGGCCGTCGTCGAGCAAGTAAAGAACGACATTCGTATCAACGAACTCACCGCTCATGTGCAGCGTCGCGCCCTAGCCGTTCGGTCATGGCCAGCCTGCCGCGGAAGCGACGTAAACCCTCTAGCACCTCATCGGCGCGAGGCAGTCGCTGAACTCTAAGAGGGCCGTCGTTCTGCACTAGGTCAATCTGATCGCCCTCTTTCAGACCCATTTCCCGCACTAGCTCCGCAGGTAGGCGAACGGCCAGCGAGTTTCCCCATTTTGCAATCTGCATTTTCGTTCTCCAGCGTGATGTATATCCACATCGAAATGTAGATCAAATGTGTTCCGCGCACAAGTGGCGGGACTGGCCCGGGGCGCGGCGACTATACTCCCTTTCCCGAACTCAGATATGTCGAAATCTATTGCAGGAATCGATGGACTGGGTTTTACATACGGAACAAAGAGAATAAGTCGCCAAAAAGCGTAACACGACAGGCAGATTCGGCATGAGAACCAAAGAACGGATCGACCAGCTGGTTGGCGACCACGCTGTACGCCTATCAGAGCGACTGCAAGCGCATCGCGCACAACTGTTCCCACCTGATGCACGTCGGGAGTTGCGTAAGTTTACGTCAGGAGAGGTAGCAGACCTGCTTGGGGTCAAGGATGCGTATCTTCGCAAGTTAAACTTGGACGGGCGCGGCCCTTCGCCCGAAACGCGGGCTGGGGGGCGGCGCTATTATTCGCCCGCCGACATTCAAGCACTACGCGAAATGCTGGAGAAAGGGGCAAAAAGTCCCGGAACATACTTGCCTGGAAGGCGCACGGATGACCACATGCAGGTCATTGCAGTGATCAACTTCAAGGGCGGGTCAGGGAAGACCACGACTGCTGCGCATCTGGCGCAAAAGCTGGCACTTGATGGATACCGAGTGCTTGGCATTGATCTCGACCCGCAGGCCAGTCTTTCAGCGCTCCACGGCTTCCAGCCTGAATTTGATTTGCTTGACGGCGGCACGCTTTACGACGCCATCCGGTATGACGATCCAGTGCCCCTGCGTCGCGTGATCCAGCAAACGTATTTCACCAACCTAGATCTTATTCCGGGCAATCTTGACCTGATGGAATTCGAACACGATACGCCCAGAGCGTTAATGGAACGTTCAGGCAATCTCTTCTTTACGCGCATTGGCGACAAGCTGGCTGAGGTACAGGACGATTACGATGTCATCGTGATCGACTGTCCGCCGCAACTTGGTTTTTTAACCATGTCTGCGCTGTCCGCGGCAACCGCCATTCTTGTGACAGTGCACCCGCAAATGCTGGACGTTATGTCGATGTGTCAATTCCTATTAATGACATCAAACCTGCTTGGCGTTGTGGCCGAAGCGGGTGGGGATATGAACTATGACTGGTTGCGCTATGTCGTAACTCGGTATGAGCCCGGCGATGGCCCGCAAAATCAAATGGTTAGTTTTATGCGGTCGTTGTTTGGTGACCACGTACTGAATCATCCGGTACTGAAGTCGACGGCTATCTCGGATGCGGGCATTACCAAACAAACCCTTTACGAGGTCGAGAAAAGCCAGTTCACGCGCGGCACGTATGAGCGTGCGATGGAGAGCCTAAATTCCGTAAATGGCGAGATCGAAGGCCTGATACAGGCTGCATGGGGCCGGGGAGGACGCTGATGGCACGTAAAAATCTACTCAAGGATCTGATGGCCCAGGCACCTACAGGTCAGGAACCCATAGCGGCAGCATCCCCGCGCTCGCAGCGCGGGGCTATCGGCGCAGTCAGCCAGTCTATCGCTGACTTGAAATCTCGTGCGCTGGTCGAAGTTTCGGCCGAGGTGATCGACATGGCGGGCCTCAGCGATCGGCTGGACACAGACCCCGAAGGCATAGAAGCCCTTAAGGTCTCACTGTCGGAATACGGGCAACAGGTGCCGGTTCTACTCCGCCACAGCGCGACCCAAGAAGGGCGCTTCGACATAGTTTTTGGCCGGAGGCGTGTACAAGCCCTGAAAGAGCTGGGGCTGCCGGTCAAGGCGATGATCCGCACCCTGAACGACCGCGATCTGGTCATTGCGCAAGGTCAGGAAAACACTGCGCGTAAAGATCTAAGCTTTATCGAGAAGGCGAATTTCGCCGCACAGATGCAACAGGGTGGTTTCGACCGCAAGGTAATTTGCGACGCCCTGACAGTTGATAAAACACTGATTTCCCGAATGCTGTCGATCGTTGATGCCCTGCCAGAGGGGTTAATTCGCGCCATTGGCGCTGCACCGAATGCAGGGCGGGACCGTTGGATGGCACTGGCTGAGAAGGCCCGAGGTCATTCACCTGAAGCCCTGATTGCCGCAGCCAAAGGGCCGGATTCTGACGCACGCTTTCTCGCCGTTCTGGCACAATTGGCGCCGCCGAAGCAGGCAACCAACACGCGTGCCCTGCAATCAGCAGACGGAAGCGCACTCGGTCATGCTGCGAAACTAAAAGGAAAAATTGTGATCGAACTGTCTGGCCAAGGCCAAGAGTTTGCTGACTGGTTAGTCGATCACATTGAAGACCTTCACCGAGATTGGTCAAACAAGAACCAGTAGCGGCGCGAAGACGAGCAGGAATCATCAAGGAGGCACTACGGGACAGACCAAAAGAAAAGCCCCCCAGGACATACATCTCGAAGGGCCGCTTCTCGAACTCGCACCTCGAACATAGCGGCTTTGGTTGACAGCTGTCAACAACGTCTTGTCGGGCGACCTCTGGTTCATACCCTGTGATAATCACATGAGGCACATTTCAATGACGCCCTTTGGGCGGCAGCCGGTAACGGCTGGCCTATTGGCAGCGCATGCACTGGCCGAGTCGACTACTCAAGTACAAGCCTGCGACAAGTGGGCCCTGCTGCGTGACCTGACCGCCGCAAGAAAGTCGTTTAATTTAAGCGATCGCGATCTTGTTGTACTGGCGGCGCTGCTATCTTGTCACCCGGGGACGCACCTCGCCGATGACACAGCACTTATCGTATTCCCTTCCAACGCTACGCTGTCAAACAGAGCCCACGGCATGCCAGAAAGCACGTTGCGTCGTCACCTGGCGACGTTGGTGCAGTCTGGGCTGATTCTAAGACGAGATAGCCCAAATGGTAAACGCTATGCGCGCCGAGGCGCATCAGGCCAGATTGACCGTGCTTTTGGTTTCGACCTACGCCCTCTAGCGCTACGCGCCGTAGATATTACAGTGAGAGCTGAAGAGGAACGCAAGGCAGCATACGAGCTCCGCTGTAAGCGTGAAGCAGTGGTTATCAGCCTTCGCGACTTGTCTAAGCTTATAGTGTGGGGCGTAGAGCACATAACTACAGACTGGGCTAGTTTGCAGCAGGCTTGTTCAGATCTGCAACGCTGCCTTCGGCGTAAGCTCGACATGTCGCAGCTACAGCATCTCGAAAAAGGAATTCGCCTGCTAACTGCTAAAATTGATGCCCTTATCGCGCCGATTAAAGCCGATGAAACATCAAATATGAGCGCCAGTGTCAGCCATTTTGAGCGGCACCATCAGAGTTCAAAAAAAGATGACTTAGAATCTGAAGAAGGCAATGAAGTGGAACAACGCTCACCGCAAGCCATACCGCTTGGACTGGTACTGAAAGCAACACCTAGCATCTGTGATTACGCTCCCGATGCCATTCGAACATGGGAAAACTTAGTGGAAGCTGCTTACATTGTACGACCAATGCTGGGCATCACGCTGGACGCTTGGCAACGAGCGTGTCGTATCATGGGGCCAGAACGCGCGGCTGTTACAATGGCATGCATTTTGCAACGACATGGCACAATTCTTCGACCTGGCGGATATCTCCGTAGTCTGACGGATAAGGCTGAGGGAAAAGGGTTCTCTCCAGGCCCTATGGTTATGGCCTTGCTACGCTGTGACAACCACCGAGAGGTGTGACAGTTGACAGCTGTCAACTTTGCCAGCATCGCGTGCCGACAAAATAGGTTGTTTTGCGTACACCGCAATAAGCGGCCTATCTTAAGGCCGAACATCCAGTTTCCATCCAGCCATTATGCTCACCATTTGAAACCTCTAGCGCAGCAAGGTCCAAGATGACTGATCTCAAATGGCTAAACCCACCCGAGAACGTAACCCAGGATGGGGATGTGCTCAGGGTCACCACCGGTGACAAGACCGACTTCTGGCGCGGGACATTCTACGGCTTCTATCGCGACAACGGCCATTTCCTCCATCAGCGCGTCGAGGGTGACTTCACGGCGGAGGTGAGTGTGGGTGGCGACTACAGAGTGCTCTATGATCAGGCAGGGCTCATGATCCGGCTCAGCGAAAGTCACTGGATCAAGGCGGGCATCGAACACACGGACGGAAAGAACTATTTCTCGGTCGTCGTGACCAACACCATGTCGGATTGGTTGCTTGTCGAGGTTCCTGGTGCCACAACGGACATCCGCATTCGTCTGACACGCCATGCTGAAGCCATCCGGGTTCAGTATTACGATCCGCTGGAAGAGACGTTCGTCCCTGTTCGGCTCGCGTACTTTCCGCCGACCGTTGCAGTCGATGTCGGGATGATGTGCTGTTCGCCGCAACGTTCCGGCTTCGAAGCCACCTTCAAAGGTTTCCGTGTCGGAGAGGCTATTTCACGCGATTTGCACGGTTGACCGTCGGAGATGGCCACCAAGTTGAACGCTTTAAGAAAGCCCTTCTGCGATTCATCGGGACGAGGATAGGGCATCGGACCAATGACAGTCTTCTCTGCATGGGTGCCGCTAGCCTATCGGCTTTGAGAGTCAGCTATGCGGGACCTTCCGGTCATCCACTGCAAATGCAGCATCAACGCCCGTGATAGCGTGGAAATCGTTCCAATAGGCGTCTGTCAGCCGTTTGGAAATGATAGTCCAGGTGCTGTGGAAAAAGTGAGTTGGTCCTTTGACAAAGCTCCCGGCGAGGGCGCGGCCAAGATCATCACCACCTACGGCGATGAGTATAATGGCGCAGTAATCGGGATGCGGCCGCACAACGAATGGTTTAAGTTCAGTATTCGGTTCACGGATACATTTGATAAGCAGAATGATCTAACCGTCTTCCATGCCGTCGGCGATTATCGGATGGGGCTCGTCAGCTTCAATCTGGTCGACGGGGAAAAGTATGTGTCGTTGATCTCCGCATTTGAAGTTGCCTAGTGCCTTACACAGTAAAGTGCCTCACAATCACCGAACTTAGCGTCGGGCCGGACGAACGCCGTCGCCGTCGAACGTCAGTACGACTGATCCTACATAATCTACGTCGACGCCGTTCCTGCCGCACATAAGGATTGCCCTGCGGGCGACTTCATAACCCTGTAGACCGGCTTCTTCCGAACCGCCGCGGTACTCAATGAGCGACGTGCTGTCGATTAACGGCTTGCCATCACTTGCAAGCTCGAACCCAACGTCGAACTCCATGCCGGAAGCCTCCATGGACAGTGCCCCGACATTCCAGCATGAAGCCACCGTCTCGGCGACCTCTTCGATCACCGGGTCAGCCGGCATCTTGACCACACCAGCGTCTTCGTCTCCGCAGACCCGGTCCGATCTCTCATCGCTCCACCCCATCACCGTTACGTCCTTCACCAACTGACGCCTCTCGGGATCTGCGACATCGAGCACGGTGAGCAGCGCTTGGGCGTCGTTCGGGGTCGCATTCGGCAATCGTGCAGTGAAGGCCACGTCACGCATCTCGCCGGGCTCAATCCCTCCCGGGATGGAGATCGCGTGGGTACTCTCCTCCCAGGCAACAGCTCTTCCCTCTGTCACAACTAAAAGCTGAACGCGAATGCCTGAAAGCGCCCAGTCCAGATCGTTGCGGCCAGAGAAAGTGACCGTACTTCCGAATGTCTCCTGCTCGAGGCGGGCGTTCCGCAGCTGGACACGATCCTGAAGGCAAGCCAGCGCCTTCTCAGTTCGGCTGTCGCCTCGCCTCGGCATGGCGTCGCGGTCGGACTGGATATCCGCATCCAGCGAGGATGACGTATCCTGACCGGCCAGCGCACCGCCAAGTGCATCATCTAGCTGCCGCCGTTCCGCCCCGGCCGTTGCTTCTGCTTGCCGGCGCTCTTCCATGGCCCGTTCCTCGTCATCCGCGCGAGCTTCGGCCTCGGCCGCTACGGCATCCATCTCCGCGCGCAGCTCGTCGAATGTCACGCCATCGAGCAGGCGCGGCGCCGCCTTCATCGCTGGCTCAACCAAGGCCAGGCGCGCGAAACCTTCGGATCCCGTGGCAGGCGGATAGCGGTCAAGAATGAGGCGGATCAGCGCGCTTCCAAAAAGCTCCTTCTCGAGATCGTCGAGATCCTGCACGAACTCGCGCACGCTGCTCTCGTAGCTCTCCTGAGACGAGCCGTCGATCACCTGAGCCGCGACGGCTGCGGGCGTCATGGCGGTGGCGAAAACAAGAGCCAGCGTTCGTAAGTTCATTGGGACCTGCTGGTTTGAGATGGGGCGTTCCACCTATGGTAGACCACGCGACGAAACACTGCTACCGCCAGCATTGCAAATTACTAACCCTGCGCCGTCCGCCTAGGCCTGAATGGCAACGCGCAGGCGCCTGATCCCCTGCTTCCGCAATTCCGGGTTGGGGATGGCGAGCGCGCGCATCCAATCGTGTCGCAAAACATCCCCCTTGGGGTGAGCTGCCCACTGAATATCAAACTATGACTGAAGCTGCGAACCGGACCAGTAGCTTTTGAGCCCCGAATTGGCGCAGGAAAACCCATTGTGGAAATCTATTGCACCTTGGGGCATGATCTGTCTTTCGCGGCGAGGTCTGTGGTGCTTAACGGTTATATCAGGGTCTCGAAATCGAACTCAACGCATTGCCGCGTAATGCAAACCCACCGGCGCGACGGCCCTTAGATGCGCGTGCTCATTTGCGCCAAGCCCTATTGGCTCAGACGCTTGGCATTGGCCGTGGCCTGCTGGTGAACGGGCGCCAAGGCCAAGCCGCCAGCATCCATGCTTAGGGTGATCATGCGGGTTCCGTGAGCCAACAAGCTCTCCGCGATGTCAATCATTCCACCCGCGCTGGCGGGCCGTCCTGCGATGAACAGGCTGCCGAGATGCTGCATCTGTTCGGACGTGTTCGCGAGCATCGCCGCCCATTGCCCGAGAAGCGCCTGCTGGACTTGCGAAAAGGCTACCAGTTTTTCCTGCATCATCCCGCTAATTTCAGCATGGTCGGCATTCGCGGGACAGATGGCCGCTTTGCCCATGATTGTCATCCGCGCACCGATGACGCTGCTGGAAGCGGCCATCATCTCGTTCATCTGGAGAGTTGTCTGCATCATGGTAGAGCTGGCTTTTGCCATCTCAGCCCAAGCGTTAGTACCTGATACGATCATCGTAATTATCCTTGCAACGTTGTGAGACCACATTCTGGCACGGCATCCTGCGCGGTCGCCGGCTCCTTGAAGTTCCGACCCTTGGCGCGCTGTTGCAGTGGCCATCGGCGCACCAAGGGTGGGCAGCTCCGAGCTTACGCCTTCTCGCTAATGAGTGCCTGAAGCGAGCTCAACGCTCGTTCCGAGCTGCGCTGCGCGATTTGAAGCATGGCCGTGCGGCGCTCTATCCAGTTGTGCATGGCAGTGGAGACAAACTCGCGCTGAACGACAGCAACGTCCTTCACCGACTTTGCCTGAAGCAGTTTCTGCGAAGCGTCGGTTTGGGCACGAGTGGCTTTGCTGAACCAGTCGGACCAGGCAGAGGTGACGTCGGATAGGGCCTGCGCCGTGGCAGAAGACGAGGTCGTCACCGATTGCAGTTCGGCTCCAAGTGTCCGTGCCGCGTCGCTGTAAATCGTCAGCGCTTCACGACTGTCCGAGGCGACCTTCTGGGTCCGCTCGGTCAGGGTTTCAGTCAACTGGCGGGCCTTGTCTTGGATCGCGCCCGCACCACGCTGCATCGTTTCGGTAACCTGGTCGGCCCCCTCCAACGCGGCGCGTTCCGTCTCTCTCTGGACCCGTGCGGCTGCACGTTTGACCCGTGCAGCTTCCTCGGCCGCGTCCTCCTGGCGCTCGGCTTCAGCCTTTTCCTCACGCTTGGCCTTGCGTGCTGCAGCACGCTCATCTGCTGCGGCCTGCTCTGCCTCCTCGGCCTCGCGCCGTGCCTGCGCCCGCTCTTCGCGTTTCTCCTCGCGTTTTGCGGACTCGGCGTCCTCGACGGCGCTGTCCATGGCGGCTGCAATGGAAGTGGCCTCCTCCGAGCTGAGCACTTTCAAAGCAGCCGGCAAAAGCTCCTTGCGCTCACTCTGAACAAGCTGCTGGAAGGTCTTGTTGAGATCCGTCACTGCTGCGAGAAAATCATCCTTGTCCTTCGGCAGGTCGGACAGCTTGTTCATCGCGGCACGGAGATCCTTGTTGCCCTTCAGGGCAGCCGCGGCCAGATCCTTGGTGTCTTCCTGTTTGCGCAGCAGCGGAAGAAGGTGTGCCTCGGCGACATCGACGTAGCGGGTCAGCTCTTCATTCAGATCTGCAAGCAGGTTTTCGCGGCTCTTCACGGCCTGATTGGACGTGGCAGACAGCTTGGTGATCAACGTTGCGGCTTTTTCCGAGGAGACTTGAATGGTCTGGCGGAGGGTCATGGGAATAATTCCAAACGCTCACCTGAACCCGAAGCCCGCCGCAAAGCCCCCACCGAAGTGCAGAAGCAGTGCGTCCAGGTCGTCCAAGAAAGCTTAAGCAGGATCATCCGAGAAGGATTCGTCGCATGTCTTGCTGCAGTGCAGTATAGGCGCAAATGGCAGCGTTCATAGGGATAATGCGGCTCAGAGTGGCCCACGGCGACTGCGTTGCTGGAGGTAATGCCGCAGCGCAGCGAAAAACTCCTGCGCGGAGAAGGCAGTAGCAGATAATGCACTAAAAGAGACTTTATTTACGGAACTTAGGGTGTCGTCATTCGTCTCCCCGGCATCGACGCTCCCGAGCATGACCAAACCTGCCATGATGCCCGAGGAGTGACCGCGACCCGGATCAGCAAAGCCCGGGGCGAGCGCTGGTTCAGCAGCGAGGAAGAGGCGCGGACGGCCGGGTGGAGGGCGCCACGGGGCTATACCTATCTAGGATGTCCGCCCTGCCGTCCGCCCAGTTCACATCGCCTCATCGACTAGTCTCAGCGCGCCGTCCGGCAGCGGGCGCTGCAGCTCCTCAGCCCGGATGCCGCCGAGCCAGGCCTCCCATTCCTCCGGACGCGTCAGGATCACCGGCATCGCCTTGGGATGGATGGGCGCAACCTCGGCGTTCGGCGGACAGGTCAGAAAGGCGTAGAGATCATCGGTCGTCTCGCCATCCTTCACCTTGCGGAGCGAGGTCCAGCCGCGGGTCTCGATCCCCGCGAAGAACATCGTTGCGTCCCTGTCAGTCGGCGCAAACCACTGCACCCCCTGCCCCTTGCCGCGCGGCTCCGAGAAGCTGGTCACCGGCACCAGGCAGCGATGTCCCTGCCCCAGCCAGCGCCGCCAATGCGGCGAGCCGAGGTTGCGGACGTTGGTGACGCCCGGATCGCGCGCGGTCTTCAGGACCGACGGCGGCGACGGCATGCCCCATCGCGCCTTGACCAGCTCCGGGCCGTCGCCGCCGTTGCGGATGATCGGCGCCAGCTGATCGGGATAGACGCTGCCAGAGGCCAGGTTTCCGGCGCGGTCGGTGAGCCCATCGATCAGACGGGTCAGTGCCTCCTGCGAGGTCGTCACGTTATACAGATTGCAAATCGCCCTGCCCTCGCGCTGGTTTGGCTCTCGTTTTGGGCCCGCTTTCTGCCTGCGTCAATCACGTCACGGCCGATGCCATGACCCTGTCGGGGGATCATGATGGGGCAGTCTACACGGCCACCAACGACTTATCCCCCGCTTTGAATCCAGCCTTTCCAAATGCTTATGGCGCCGTCGCCCGGGCTCACGCTGGAACGTCTGCCGCGACGGTTGACAGAATGGCACGGCGAGAACAAAACAGGAACTAGTCAGACATGTTCATCGCCAACCCCAAGGAGCCCCCTCCCATGCCTGCCGTCCGCCCTGCCCTGGTCGAATTGCGCGCCCGGATCGGCGAGATCGACGGCACGGGAGCCCGCCAGCATGGCGTCTTGCCGTTCGGGGTGCGGGAACTGGATCGTCGCCTGCCCCAAGGCGGACTATCGCGCGGCGCGCTGCATGAGGTGGCAGGCGGCGGCCAGGGGGCCGTGGATGGCGCGGCTGCCGCCTGCTTCGTGGCGGGCATCGCCGCGCGGATGAAGGGCCAAGTGATGTGGTGCGTGACCCAGGCCGATCTCTTCGCGCCAGGATTGGCGCAGGTCGGCCTGCCGCCCGAGCGGGTGATCCATGTGGAGGCCGGCGACGACATCTCGGTCCTGGCGGCGATGGAGGAAGGCCTGCGCCATGGCGGGCTGGCCGCCGTGGTGGGAGACGTGGCGCGCCTGTCGATGACGGCCTCGCGCCGGCTGCACCTGGCCGCCAAGGGGTCGGGCACCATCGGCCTGGCGCTCCGGCGCTGGCGGCGGCAGGCCGACGCCAGCGATTTCGGGCAGCCGACGGCAGCGATGACGCGATGGCGGGTGTCCGAGCTGCCCTCCGCCCCCCTGCCCGTTCCGGGCATCGGTCGGGCGCGTTGGCTCGTCGAGCTGATCCGGGCGCGGGCCGGGGATTCCTTCGATCTCGAACTGGAGGCATGTGATGGCGCGGGTCATCTCCGTCTTCCTGCCGATGTGGCCGATCGATCGGCGGCAGCGGCAGGCGGGCGTCACATCGCCGTCGGGTGACGGACCGCTGATCATCGTGGGTCGCGGGGGCAACCGGCGGGTGGTCACCGCCGCCTGCCCCGCGGCACGGGCTCTGGGCCTGCGGGTGGGCATGACCGTCAGCCGGGCGCAGGCGCTGGTGCCGGATCTGCGCATCGAGGCGGACGACGCCCCCGCCGATGCCGCGGCGTTGGAGCGGCTTGCGCTATGGCTGCTGCAGCGGGTCGCGCCCATCGTCGCCGGGGATCCACCGGACGGGATCGTCATCGACTCCACCGGCGCCGATCACCTGCATGGCGGGGAGGCCGCGATGTTGGAGGCGCTGGCGGGCAAGCTGGCGCTTTCCGGCATCACCGCGCGGTTGGCCTTGGCCGACAGCTGGGGCGCGGCCCATGCGCTGGCGCGATACGGGACGGACGGCGTCACCATCGTGCGCCCTGATGCGTCGGACGCCGCGCTGGCGCCCCTGCCGCTGGAGGCCCTGCGCCTGCCCGCCGCGACAGTGGCTGGGCTGCGGGATCTCGGCTTCGAGACCATCGGTGATCTGATGGAGCAGCCGCGCGCACCCCTGACGCGCCGCTTTGGCGCGGAGTTGTGCCGGCGTCTGGATCAGGCACGGGGGCTGGCCTCCGAGCCGATCGCACCCCTGCGCCCGGAGGGGCTGATCGAGATCCGCCGCGCCTTCGCCGAACCCATCGCTGCGCCAGAGACCATCGCCCGCTACATAGGCAAGCTGGTGATCCAGCTCTGCACCGAGCTGACCGCCAAGGGGCTCGGCGCGCGGCGGCTGGACCTGCTCTGTTCGCGGATCGACAACCGCACCGAGGTCCTGCGCGTGGGTCTGGCCGTGCCGCAGCACGATCCGGCCCGGCTGACCCGGCTGCTCTGCGACCGGATCGTCACCCTCGATCCGGGCCTTGGCATCGAGATCATGACCCTGACCGCCACGATCGCGGAGCCGCTGGTGCCGCAACAGGCCGCCACCTCGCTTCTGGAGGAGACGGCGCCCGATCTCTCCGGCCTGATCGACACGCTGTCGAACCGGCTCGGGGCCCGCTCGGTCTTCCGCTTCGCCACTGTTGCCAGCGACGTGCCGGAACGCGCCATCATCCGCATCCCGCCGCTGGCGGATACGGCAACCCCCGGCATGGACGCCTGGCCCGACCATTGGCCGCGCCCCTCGCGCCTGCTGCCGCGGCCCGAACCGATCGAGACGATGGCGCTGCTGCCCGACCATCCGCCGCGCTGGATCCTCTGGCGCGGGGTGCGGCGCCACGTGCAATGCGCCGACGGGCCGGAACGCATCTTCGGCGAGTGGTGGAAGCGCGACGCCGAGGCACAGGTCGTGCACGACTATTTCCGCATCGAGGACGAGGCCGGCGCCCGTTACTGGATCTTCCGCCAGGGCGACGGCGAGGATCGGGCCACCGGATCGCATCGCTGGTTCCTGCACGGGGTCTTCGGATGAGCGGTCCTCCTTACGTCGAGCTGCAGGTCACCTCGCAGTTCTCCTTCCTGCGCGGCGCCTCCTCGGCCGAGGAGTTGTTCGCCACCGCCGCGCTGATGGGCATGCAGACGCTGGCCGCCACCGACCGCAACTCGCTGGCCGGGATCGTGCGCGCCCATGTGGCGGCCAAGGAGACCGGCGTGCGCCTGATCGTCGGCTGCCGGCTGGACCTGACCTGCGGCATTTCCCTGCTGGTCTATCCGACCGACCGGCCCGCCTATTCCCGCCTCTGCCGGTTGTTGTCGGTCGGCAAGGGGCGTGCCGGCAAGGGCAAGTGCCACCTGGAGTGGTCGGACGTGGCCGCCGCTTGCGAGGGCCTTATCGGCATCTTGATCCCCGACCAGGCGGATGATCTATGCGCCCTGCAGCTGCGGCGGATGCGCGAGGCCTTTGGCGACCGCGCTCATCTGGCGCTCACACTGCGCCGGCGCCCGAACGACCAACTGCGGCTGCATGAGCTGTCGAACCTCGCCGCCCGCACGCGCGTGGCAACCGTGGTCACCAACGACGTGCTGTTCCACGCGCCCGACCGCCGCATCCTGCAGGACGTGGTCACCGCGATCCGCCACAACACCACCGTCGACGCTTTGGGCTTTCGCCGCGAGCGTCACGCCGACCGCTACCTGAAGACGCCCGCCGAGATGCACCGGCTCTTCGCCCGCTATCCCGAGGCCTTGGCCCGCTCGGCCCGGATTGCGGAGGCCTGCCGCTTCTCGCTGGACGAGCTGGAATACCAGTATCCTGAGGAGCGCGACGATCCCACCGTGACCGCCCAGGCCACGCTGGAGCGGCTGACCTGGGAGGGCGCGGCCGAGCGCTATCCCGAAGGCGTCCCGGCCGAGGTCACCGCCAGTCTGCACCACGAGCTGCGCCTGATCGACCGGCTGGACTATGCCCCCTACTTCCTGACCGTGAACAGCATCGTGCGCTTCGCCCGATCCCGCGACATCCTCTGCCAGGGCCGGGGGTCGGCGGCGAACTCGGCCGTGTGCTTCGTGCTGGGCATCACCTCCATCGATCCGGGGCGCAACGATCTGCTGTTCGAGCGCTTCGTCAGCGAGGAACGCCGCGAGCCCCCCGACATCGACGTGGACTTCGAGCATGAGCGGCGCGAGGAGGTCATCCAGTGGATCTACCGCACCTATGGCCGCGACCGCGCCGCGCTGACCGCCGTGGTGATCCGCTATCGCACCAAGGGCGCGCTGCGTGACGTGGGCAAGGCCCTGGGCCTGCCGGAGGATCTGATCCGGGCGCTGTCCAGCCAGATCTGGGCCTGGTCCGAGGAGGGGATCGCGGATGACGAGCTGCGCGCGCTGAACCTCAACCCCGATGACCGCCGCCTGCGCCTGACGCTGGAGCTGGCCGCTCAGCTGCGCGGCACGCCGCGGCATCTCAGCCAGCATCCCGGCGGCTTCGTGCTGACCCATGACCGCCTCGACGATCTTGTGCCCATCGAGCCCGCGGCGATGGAGGATCGCCAGATCATCGAATGGGACAAGGACGACATCGAGGCGCTGCGGTTCATGAAGGTGGACGTGCTGGCGCTCGGCATGCTGACCTGCATGGCCAAGGGGCTGCAGCTCCTGGCCGAGCACAAGGACATCCGCCACGATCTGGCCAACATCCCGGCAGAGGATCCGCGCACCTATGCGATGATCCGCAAGGCCGACACGCTCGGCACCTTCCAGATCGAGAGCCGCGCGCAGATGTCGATGCTGCCGCGGCTCAGGCCGCGCACCTTCTACGATCTCGTCGTGCAGGTGGCGATCGTTCGCCCCGGTCCGATCCAGGGCGACATGGTCCACCCCTATCTGCGCCGCCGCGCGGGACAGGAGGCCGTGAACTTCCCCACCCCGGAGCTGGAGAAGGTGCTGGGCAAGACCCTCGGCGTGCCGCTCTTCCAGGAGCAGGCCATGCGCGTCGCCATCGAATGCGCGGGTTTCACGCCCGGCGAGGCCGACCTCCTCCGCAAATCCATGGCCACGTTCAAGTTCACCGGCGGCGTGTCCCGGTTCCGCGACAAGCTGATCGAGGGGATGGCTGCGCGCGGCTACGACCGCGACTTTGCCGAGCGGACCTTCCGGCAGCTGGAGGGCTTCGGCAGCTACGGCTTTCCGGAGAGCCATGCGGCCAGCTTCGCGCTGATCTCCTATGCGTCGGCCTGGCTCAAGTGCTGGCACCCGGACGTGTTCTGCGCGGCGCTCCTGAACAGCCAGCCGATGGGCTTCTACGCCCCCGCCCAGATCGTGCGTGACGCCCGCGACCATGGGGTCGAGGTCCGCCCGGTCTGCATCAACGCCTCGCATTGGGACTGCACCCTGGAGCCGCTCACCGACGGCCGGCGCTTCGCGGTCCGGCTCGGGCTGCGGATGGTCAAGGGCCTCGCCAACACCCATGCGGCGGCGATCGTGCTCGGCCGCGCCGACCAGCCCTTCGCCTCGGTCGAGGACCTCTGGCGCCGCGTGCGCACCCCCATTGCAGCCCTCACCCGCATCGCCGAGGCCGACGGCTTCCGCCCTGCCCTGCGCCTCGGACGCCGCGAGGCGCTGTGGCACCTCAAGGGGCTGGCCGACGAGGACCTGCCCCTCTTCGCAGCCGCAGAGGCGCGCGCAGCACCGCCGCAGTTCGCCGAGCCGACCGTCGCCCTGCGCCCGATGGCCGCCGGGCGCGAGGTGGTCGAGGATTACGGCCATACCGGCCTGTCGCTGCGCCGCCACCCGGTGGCCTTCCTGCGCGCCGACCTCACCCGCCGCCGGATGATCCCCTGCGCGGAAGCCATGGCCTCCCGCAACCGCCGCCGTTGCGAGGTCGCGGGCATCGTGCTGGTCCGCCAGCGCCCCGGATCGGCCAAGGGGGTGATGTTCATCACGCTGGAGGACGAGACGGGCATCGCCAACCTGGTCGTCTGGCCCAAGGTCTTCGACGCCAACCGCCGCACGATCCTCGGCGCGGGCATGATCGCCGTCGCGGGCCAGGTGCAGCGCGAGGGCGAGGTTGTCCACCTCGTCGTCCACCGCATCACCGACCTCTCAGCTGACCTCGCCAGCATCGGCCAGCGCGGCGACGCCTTCCCCCTCACCCACGGTCGGGGGGATGAGTTCAGGGAAGCGGCCGGGAGCCTGACGGGCAATGCCGGCCCGCCGACGCCGCGCGACATCTACATCCCGGATCTGCATATCGATACCGTCAGAGTGAAGTCGAAGGATTTCAGGTAAGCTAGGTGTGAGAAGCAAACTGTTTCGGCTGCCAGACGACGTAAAGGGCGGGAAGCGGCCTGACGGCGGCGCAGCGAACGAGCAGCCTTAGTGCAGAGAAGCTGCCACTCAGTATCGACGCAGCACAACTGGTGCCTAACCCGACGCGACGGGCCTCGAGACCCATCGTAGGTCGTCTGGTTTCTCGGTATCACGGTCCGCGACTAGCTCGATACCATGCGGGGGCCGGCCGCGGTGGCAGCTGGCCCTATGATCACCCCCCCAATAGGTGAGCGTTAGTGTAACGGCACCAGCGCGTTCCGTGACACCACTGCTGTCCACAAGAGCGGCGACGATCATCAGGACTGCAAAGATGGATGACAGCGTCTCTCATGACGCTCCGATGGCACTGCTGGCTTGAGAAGCCAACAGGCGGATCACCAAACTCCGACACAATCAGCCTCGCTAGATATCGAGCTGCCACGCATTACCATCCTTCGGCGAAAATTGCTGTCCTGATCTCGCCACTTCTGTCGCACCAGGCGCGATACATGCCGGGGCTGTTAAACGGCAGGACGACATTGCCGGCCCGGTCGACCGCCACCAGCCCGCCCGAGCCGCCGCGCGCGCCCAACTCGCTCACCACGTCGCCCGCTGCGCGGGTCAGGTCCTGCCCCGCCCACCGTATCCGGGCGTCGATCTCGTGGCCGACGGCCCACCGGATGAAGAACTCGCCATGCCCAGTCGCGGACATGGCCAGCGTCGCGTCGTCGGCCCAGGTCCCGGCGCCGATCACCGGGCTGTCGCCGACCCGGCCGGGCAGCTTCGCCGTCATCCCGCCGGTCGATGTCGCCGCGGCCAGATGACCGTGCATGTCGCAGGCGACCGCGCCGACCGTGCCATGCTTGCGCGCCGGATCGCCGTCATCGGGCAGGTTTAGGCGCCGCCGCTCCAGCTCGGTCTCCAGCGCGGCGCGCCGACCCTCCGTGCCGAACCATTCGGGCGGCATCATCTCGAGCCCGGCCGAGGTGCAGAAGCGCGCCGCCCCTTCGCCCGCCAGCAGCGCATGCTCGGTCCGCTCCATCACGGCGCGGGCGGCCAGCACCGGATGGCGCGGACCGCAGATGCCCGCGATCGCCCCGCAGGCGCGGGTGGCCCCCTCCATGACGGCGGCGTCCATCTCGTGCGTGCCGTCCGAGGTGAACACCGCGCCCCGCCCGGCGTTGAACAGCGCATCGTCTTCGAGCGCCATGACGGTGGCCGTCACCGCATCGAGGGCCGAGCCGCCCTGCCGCAGCAGCGTCAGCCCCGCCTCGAGGCAGCGGCGCAGCGCGGCATGCAGGGCGGCCTCCTTCTCGGGGGTGATCTTGCTGGGAAGGATGGTGCCTGCGCCGCCGTGGAGGGCGATGACGGGGGTAAAGTTGGTCACGGAACAGCCTTTTGGTTCAGGTTAACGGACGGCGAAGCTCATGGCGGAGAGGGCGGTCATCCAGCCGATCACCTCGGCCATGCTGGCGCAGTCGAAGGCGACGGTCATCGGCCCGGTGCGGATCGCGGGCGGCAGGACGGCGAACTGGTCGGCAAGGACGGCCTTGGTCACGTCGAACTCGGCGCGGAACGGGCCCTCGGGCGGGGTCGGCGCGGGCCAATCGCGGCGGCTTGCGGCCCGCCGCCCGGCGCTGCGCAGCAGATCATGCGCGCGCGCGACCGAGACCTGCCGCGCGGCCCTCTGGCCCAAGGCGTGCTTGACCACGACGAACTCGGCCTCGGGAAACAGCGCGGCATTCTCGACCCGCGTCGCATCATCGCCCGAGACGAGGGCCAGGGGCACGCCCAACTCGGCCGCATGCAGGCCGTAGATCGCGGGCTCGCCCATCGGCGCGCCGTTCACGCGGAGCTCGGCAAAGGCGAAGCCGTTGGTCGTATGGGCGAGAACGCCCTCCGCCCCCGCGCGCGAATGGTGGCCCAGCAGGCAGAGACGGTCGAAGCCGCCGTCCAGCCCGCAGGCCATGTTCATGGGCTTGGGCTTGCCGAGGATCAGCTCGGCCGCCGGGTGCATCAGCTCGGGCAGAAGGTTCGTCATCTGCCCGTGCGAATCGTTGACCAGCACCTCGGTCGCGCCGCCCTCGATTAGCCCCTCGATCAGGGCGTTGACCTCGCGCGTCATCAGGAGGCGCGCCTTTTCGTGGTCGGGATGGCCGGCCTGGCCCTGCGAGGGCGCGACGACGCCCGCCACCCCCTCGATATCAGCCGAGATATAGACCTGCATGCCCGCCCCTCAGCCGTTGCGCAGCTTGGGGTCCAGCGCATCGCGCAGCCCGTCGCCCAGCAGATTGAAGCCCAGAACTGTCAGGAAGATCGCAAGGCCGGGAAACAGCGTCAGGTGATCGGCAACGCCCATATAGGTGCGCCCGTCCGCCAGCATCGCCCCCCATTCCGGCGAGGGCGGCTGCGCGCCAAGCCCGATGAAGGACAGCGCCGCCGCCGTCAGGATCGAGGTGCCGATCCGCATCGAGAAATAGACAATCACGTTCGGCAGCGTGCCCGGCAGGATGTGGCGCAGCATGATCGTGCCGTCGCCGACGCCGACCGCGCGGGCGGCATCGACATAGACCGCGCGTTTCAGCTGCAGCGTGGTCCCGCGCGCCAGCCGCGCGAAGACCGGGATCGAGAAGATCGCGACGGCGTAGATGACGTTGGTGATCCCCGGCCCCAGGATCGCAATCACCGCGATGGCCAGAAGGATACCCGGAAAGGCCAGCAGCAGATCGCACAGCCGCATCACGGCGCTGTCGATCCAGCGCCCGTAATAGCCCGCGACGATCCCCAGCCCCACTCCGCCGAGCGCGCCGAGGGTGACCGACAGGAACCCGACGGTCAGCGAGATGCGCGCGCCCCAGATGATCCGGCTGAAGATGTCGCGCCCATAGGTGTCGGTGCCGGCCCAATGGGTCGCGCTCGGGCCCTGCAGGACGTTCATGTAGTCGGGGGCCGAAGGATCATAGGGCGCAACCCAAGGCGCGAGGACCGCCGCCGCGATCAGCAGGACCAAGAAGGCCAACGCCACCAGCGCGACCTTCTGCTTGAGAAAGCGTCGCCAGAACTCGGCCAGCGGCTTGCGGGTCCTGCCGATCGTGTCCGTTTGGGTAGTGATGTCGCTCATTGGTAGCGGATCTCCGGATTGGCGAGGACGTAGAGGACATCGACCAGCAGGTTGATGAGGATGAACTGGATCGAGAACATCAGGACAAGCGCCTGGATGACGGGATAGTCGCGATAGCTGACCGAATCCACCAGCAGCCGCCCGACGCCGGGCCAAGCGAAGACCGCCTCGATCACGATGGAACCGCCCAGCAAGAAGCCGAACTGCAGCCCGACCATGGTGATTATCGGGATCAGCGCGTTGCGCAGCGAATGGCGCCAGATCACCCGGCGCTCGGGAACGCCCTTGGCGCGGGCGGTTCGGACGTAATCCTCGCGCGCGATCTCGATGAAGGCCGAGCGGGTGAAGCGGGCCATCACGGCCGCGACGCCCAGTCCGAGCGTGAAGGACGGCATCAGGAAATGCTGCCAGGTCCCGTAGCCCCCCGTCGGCAGCCAGCCGAGCCGTACCGAGAACAGGTTGATCAGCAGCAGACCCAGCCAGAAGGGCGGGAACGAGATGCCCGAGACCGCCAGGATCATCCCGCCGTAATCCTGCCAGCGCCCGCGCTTGACGGCCGAGACGACGCCGATCAAGAGCCCGATGGCCACCGCCCACAGCATCGCGAACAGCGTCAGCCACACCGTCGGCATCAGGCGCATCCCGATCTCGTCCACCACGGGGCGGCGGGTGCGCAGCGAGGTGCCGAAATCGCCCTGCAGCGTATTGGCGACATAGGTCACGAACTGCTGTGGCAGCGGCCTGTCCAGCCCGAGCGAGGCGCGCACGGCGGCGACATCGGCGGCCGTCGCCTCGGGGCCCGCCACCAGCCTGGCCGGATCGCCGGGCAGAAGGTGGACGAAGGCGAAGACGGCGATCATCACCATTAGGACGACGGGGATCGTGCCCAGCAGTCGTTTGATCAGAAAGGAGAGCATCAGGTTCCTGTCCCGGCCGGGTCAGCCCCGGGTCACTGCGCGGGCGGCTGACGCCTCTCGCGCGTGTCGAAGGGCGGGGACGGCGCGCTGCCGCCCCCGCAGGTGCATCATTCGGTGAAGGCTGCGTCTTCCAGCAGGAAGCCGCGATCGGGCAGCATGTGAATGCCCGTGACATCCGTGGTCTGCGCGGCGATCAGGTCCGTCACGCCCAGGAAGATCCAGGGCGCGCCTTCCCAGGCCAGCAGCTGCGCCGTCTCGTAGAAGGCGGCCCGCTCTTCGGGATCGGCGGTGCCGATCGCGCCGTTGATCGCCGCATCCAGCTCGGGGTCCTCGTAGTAGGCGACGTTGAACATCGAGGGCGGGGTGTTCTCGCCCAGAAGCAGCGGGCGGATGCCCCAATCGGCATCTCCGGTCGAGGAGGACCAGCCACCGTAATACATCTGCACCTCGGCATCCTCGGCGGATTCGACCGACCAGATGCGCTGCGCGGCCACGCCCGCCTCAAGCGGGACGACATTCACCTCGACGCCGATCTGCGCCAGCTGCTGCTGGAGGAACTGCACCGCCCGCAGCGATTCCGTGTTCGAGTTGGCCCAGACCTCGGTCGAAAAGCCGTCCGCATAGCCCGCCTCGGCCATCAGCTCGCGGGCGCGGTCCAGATCGTATTCGTATTCTCCCACCGGCACATGGAAGGCGAGGCCCTTCGGAATGATCGAATCCGCCGGCGTGCACAGGCCGCTGAAGACGACCTGGCAGAACGCGTCCTTGTCCACTGCGTGGTTCAGGGCCTGCCGGACCAGCTGGTTGCCGAACGGCTCCTTGGTGTTGTTCAGCGCGACATACCACTCGACGATCGAAGGCGAGGTCTCGACCTGCAGGTCCGGGTTGTTCTGGACGACCTGCATCAGCTCGGGCGGAAAGTTCGGCACGAACTGCGCCTCGCCGGTCTGCAGCATCGCCATCCGCGCGCCGGATTCCGGGACCGAGCGGATGATGATGTTCTCGACCTTCGCGGGGCCCTTCCAGTAATCGTCGTTGCGCGCCACTTCCAGCGTGTCGGCCGACCAGTTGGTGAAGGTGAAGGCACCGGTGCCGACCGGGTTGCGGCCGATGTCGCTGCCGAACTCCTCTAGCGCGGCGGGCGAGATCATCATCGCGCCCGGATGCGCGAGCGAGGCGATCATCGCGCCGAAGGGCGCGTCCAGGATCAGCTTGACCGTGCGGTCGTCCACCACCTCGACCTCGCTCACCATCGACACGAGGCTGCGGCGCGATAGGTTGTTGTCGGGGTTGCGCAGGCGATCGATGTTGACCTTGACCGCCTCGGCATCGAAGGTGGTGCCGTCATGGAAGCTGACGCCCTCGCGCAGGGTAATGGTGAACTCGGTCGCGTCGGCGTTGCTCTCGTAGCCCTCGGCCAGCAGCGGGATCAAGTTCATCTCGGCGTCGAAGCCGAACAGCCCCTGATAGATCAGCCGCAGCGAGGTCTGCGACAGCGTGTCGTTGACATTCGTCGGATCGAGGCCGGTCAGGTTGTTCTGGATCGCGACGGTCAGATCGCGCGCCACGGCCGCCGCAGGGGCCAGCAGCATCGCGCCGAGCGCGGACGAGATCATCAGCTTTTTGAGGGTCATGCGTTCTTCTCCTGTTGGGGTCGTGCGGTTAGGCATAAGTGCCGACCGGGTGGCGGGCCACGAAATGCATCGGGCCGACCTGAGCCAGCGGGGCGACCTGCGGCGGGTCGTCCACGCGGCGCATGGGGCTGGGAATCTCGCCCTCGATCAGCGGGCGCTCGCGGTTCCTCGCCTCGGGCGAGGCGACAGGCACCGCAGACAGAAGGCGGCGGGTATAGGGGTGCTGGGGGTTCTCGAATATCTGCCGGCGGGGGCCGATCTCGACGATCTGGCCCAGATACATGACCGCGACGCGATGGCTGACGCGCTCGACCACGGCCATGTCGTGGCTGATGAAGATGTAGGACAGCCCCCGCTTTCGCTGCAGCTCCATCAGCAGGTTGATGACCTGCGCCTGGATCGACACGTCCAGCGCCGCGACCGCCTCGTCGGTGATCAGCACATCCGGCTCTCCGGCCAGCGCGCGGGCGATGCAGATGCGCTGACGTTGCCCGCCCGAGAACTCATAAGGATAGCGGTGGGCATGCTCGGGCTTCAGCCCGACATCGCGAAGCAGCTCGGCCACGCGCGCATCGACGTCGCGCCCCGAGGCCAGCCCATGCGTCAGAAGCGGCTCGGCGATGGAAAAGCCCACCGTCAGCCGCGGATCGAGCGAGGCGAACGGGTCCTGGAAGACATACTGGATCTTGCGGCGCACCACCTTGCGCTCGCGCGGCGGCAGGGTGAAGATGTCGCGGCCCTGATAGATGACCTGCCCCGAGGTCGCCTCCTGCAGCATCATCAGCGTGCGGCCGGTCGTGGACTTACCGCAGCCGGATTCGCCGACAAGTGCGAGCGTCTCGCCCGCGCGCAGATCGAAGTTCAGCCCCTCGACCGCATGGACGCGCCCGGTGACCCGCGACAGCAAACCCTTGCGGATATCGAAGCGTGTGACCAGATCGCGCACCTGCAGCACGGGCGCCTCGGAGACCACGGTGTCCTGCGCGGGATGGTCGTGGAAGCCCTCGGACTTGCGGTAATCGCCCCCATCCTTCAGCACCGGGAAGGGGCGCGGCAGATCCTGACCGTCCAGAGCGCCCAGCCGGGGGACGGCGGCCAGCAGCGCTTTGGTATAGGGATGCTGCGGCGCCTCGAAGATCTGGTAGACGCTGCCTTCCTCGACCTTCTCGCCGTGGCGCATGACCAGAACCCGGTCCGCGACCTCGGCCACGACGCCCATGTCATGGGTGATGAACAGAACCGCCATCCCCATCTCGTCCTGAAGCAGGCGGATCAGGCGCAGGATCTGGGCTTGGATCGTCACGTCCAGCGCGGTCGTCGGTTCGTCCGCGATCAGAAGGCGCGGCTTGCAGGACAGGGCCATCGCGATCATCACCCGCTGGCGCATGCCCCCCGAAAGCTGGTGCGGGTGCCGGTCCAGGATGCTGGCCGCGTCCGGGATGCGCACCTTTTCCAGCATCCGCAGCGCCTCGGATCGGGCCTCGGCCTTGTTGCAGCCCTGATGCAGGCGCACCGCCTCGGCGATCTGCTCGCCCACGGTGAAGACCGGGTTCAGCGAGGTCATCGGCTCCTGGAAAATCATCGCGACGTCGTTGCCGCGGATCCCCTCCATCTGCGGCAGCGGCACGGTCGTCAGCTCGCGCGCGGCGCCGTCCCGGCCGATCAGCCGGACCGAGCCGCCGGTGATGCGCCCGCCGCCGAACTCGACTAGCCGCATCACCGACAGCGAGCTGACCGACTTGCCCGACCCGGATTCGCCGACGACCGCCAGCGTCTCGCCCGCCCGGATGTCGAAGGACAGGTCCTTGACCGCGCGGAAGGGTCCGTCTTCGGCGCGGAACTCGACGTTCAGCCCCTCGACGCGGATGGTCGGGGTCACGGCGTCCGATCGTTCTGTCGTCATTCCTGGTCCTTCGGGGCCGTGCCGGACGAGGCCTCGTCCGTGTAGAGATAAGGGAAGATCAGCCGCGTCACGGCCGTCGCGTCGGAGGTGCTCTGGTAGCGGGCGGTCAGCAGCGCCGCGACTGCCTCGAAGAAGGCGAGACTGGCCAGGGCCGAGCTGTTCAGCACCGGATGGGCCGCCGGCATCAGGACCGTGTCGTCGCACAAGGCGGCCAGCGGCGATTGGGCGCTGTCAGTGATCCCCACCGTCGGCACGCCCGAGGCGCGGGCAAGGCGCACGAACTCCATCGTAGCGACCGAATAGCGGGGCAGCGTCATCGCGATGATCAGATCGCGCGGGCCCATCCGCCCGATCAGCCGGGCCATCCGCTCATGCCCGGCCGCGCCGTCCAGAAGATGCAGGCTGGACAGGAACGGCTCGGTCAGCCCGTGCAGATAGGTCAGGGCCCGCGCGCTGCTGCCAAAGCCCAGAAGCCCGACCCGGCCCGCCGCCACCATCCGGTCGACCAGCGCCTCGCAGGCGGAGACGGGAACCGCGCCAAGCCCGTCCAGATTGGCCCGAGCCGCGGCGAGGGACGAGCCGACGACATCCGCGCTGGAGGCGTCCTGCGCACGGCTGACATTCTCGATCGGACGCAGCAGATCCTGATACCGGCGCACGGCGATAGCACGGAACTCGGCGTAATTCTTCAGGCCCAGCTGGCGCACGAAGCGCGTAATCGTCGGCGGCGAAACACCCGCCGCCTCGGCCAGATCCTCGATCCCCATTGTCGCGACGAGGAACGGATTCGACAGAACGAAAGCGCCGACGCGCTGCTGGTTGGACGTCAGCTCGGCCCAATGCGCCTCAATGATGCTCTTCAACCCGGTCACGCGACAGCCGCCTCCTCTGCATTAGCATGATAAATGCATAACAAGGGGCGGGTTGTGAACTTTTTATTTTCAGGATTTGCCGATTTGTGGCCTTTTTTTTCAGTCCTCGGGAATCTGCCTGAGATCTAGGCAGACCTCAGCCATTCCGACAGCAGCGGCCGCGAGGCCCCGTCCCGCCCCTCGACCGCCGTGGCTTGGCATAGGGCGTTCAGCACTGCCTCTTCGGTCGCCTCGCAGGCCGCCTGGAAGGCCAGGTCGATCTTCGTATCGGCAAGCCGCTCGAACCCCGCCACGTCACTGTCCGGCCTGTGCGGGACGCGGTTGCGGGTCGTGAACCCCAGGACGATGTCGCCGCTGCCATTGCCGTAGAACGCCCCGAGCCGCGCCAGCCCGGCGCCCGCCCGGCGGCAGACCCGTGCCAATTGCCTGTGATCCAGCGGCAGGTCGGTCGCGATGACCACGATAACCGAGCCCTTCTCGGCCTCGGTCAGGCCGCGCGGGTCGGGCCGTCGCCCGTCGGGCAGGACCAGATCGCCCGCCCGGCCGAAATTCGCGAGAACAAGCACCCCGAGGAAATGCGGCCCGCTTGCAAGCCCAACCCGGCGCGAGGCGGTCCCTATCCCGCCCTTGAAGCCGAAAGCCACCATCCCGGTCCCCGCCCCGACCGAGCCTTCCCCGACCTCGGTCCCCGCCCCGGCGATCGCCCGCAGCGCGTCGGCCTCCGAAACGGCCATCGTCTGGATGTCGGACAGGATCCCATCATTGCACTCGCAGACGACCGGGTTCACCGTCGAGGTTC
>CAXBPJ010000002.1:0-20059 GCA_963977325.1 uncultured Brevundimonas sp.
GATCGCCTTGGTGGCGTTGTACTGGCCGGACCCCGGCGCCTTGACCCGCAGCCAGTCGGGCTTGCGCAGCACCGCCGTCTCTGGCCGATTGGCCTTCTCCGGGTGACGCAGCTGCGACGGCGACGTCTTCAGGGTGTCGATCAGCGTCACCATGGCGGCGAACGGCGTCTCCGAGGGGCGTGGATCAAGCCGCTATGTCGGGGGTTTCCGCCCGAATGGCAAGGGCTTGGGCTCGGGCCGAGGGTGCATCACAGCGATCACGACGAGGTCACAAGGGACACAACGGGTTCGGAGCTGTTTCAAGCCTGGTGCTCTCCCGCAGTGAACCGATCGCGGCTTCCGCCGCCCGGAATCGATCGACGCTCTGGCGTCGATGATTGAGCCACCGCTATTGGAGCGCCGATCCTTTATCCTGCCCCGAACCCGTTAAAGCCGTCGTGGCCGTTGTGATGAACCTCATTGCATGCGCTCGTCGGCCGGAAGACGAGATTTCCCTCCGCGAACGATTGGCCTACCGTCGCCTCATGCTCAGCGCCCTTGCCCTCGCCGCCGCTCTCGCCTTGCAACCCCCGACCCAGGGCCCCGCGGCGTCGCCCGGCTTCGCCACCGTCCCTGCGACTGCCGCCGAAGCCGAGGTCGGGCGAGTGCTGGACCGGCTTCACGCCACGGCCGCCAGCGCCGACGAGGCCGTCTATTTCGACCTGTTCACGCCCGACGCCCGTTTCATCGGCACCGACGCCACCGAGCGCTGGACGATGGAAGAGTTCCGCGCCTTCGCCGAACCCTATTTCCAGCGCGACACCGCCTGGACCTATGAGTCACGCGATCGCGTCATCGACATCGCGCCCTCCGGCGACGTGGCCTGGTTCGACGAACGGCTGGACAACGCCAGCTATGGCGAGACACGCGGCTCGGGCGTCCTGGTTCGCACCGACGACGGCTGGAAGATCGCCCAGTATGTCCTCAGCTTCGCCGTCCCGAACGCGGTCGCCGACGACGTGGTGGCGCGTATCCGCCAAGGTGAGCCCTAGGCCCGGACGGCGCGCTCGACACTCAGCACCGGGCCGGACGCCGTCTCCGCCCACGCACCCGAAAGCCCAAATACCTCGGATAGCACCTGGGGCCGCAGCGCCTTCATCGGCGCGCCGACCGCGCCTATCCGGCCTTCCGTCATCACCGCCACCCGGTCGCCGGCCCGCGCGGCGAGGCCGAGGTCGTGCAGGCTGGCCAGCACAGCCGCCCCCGCCTGCGCCCTCTCGCGCAACACCTCCAGCACCAGCAGCTGGGCGTCCGGATCGAGGTCGGTCAACGGTTCGTCCAGCACCAACAGCGGCGCCTCTGTGACCAACAGACGGGCCAGCAGCACCCGCGCCCGCTCGCCGCCCGACATCTCGGCCACGCCCCGGTCGGCCAGATGGCCGGCCTCCAGCCGCTCCAGCCAGCGACGCGCCCGCGCCACGGCCTCCGCCCCGCCCAGAAGCGGCGCCCCCAGCGCCGCGACCTCCACCGCCGGCATGTTCCAGGCCAGACGCCGCTGTTGCGGCAGCCAGGCCGCCCGCCGCGCCCGGTCGCTGGGCGACAGCGTACTCACCGCCTGTCCGCCCAGCCGCGCCTCCCCTCCGGTCAACGGGATCAGCCCCAGCGCCGCCCGCATCAGGCTGGTCTTGCCCGCCCCGTTCGGTCCGGCCAGCACCACCACCTCCCCGGCCGCGACGGGCAGGTCGATGCCGTTCAGCACCGTTCGGCGACCCAGCGCCGCCCGCGCCCCGACCAGCTCCAGCGCCGGCCCGCTCACAGCCGCCACTCCCGCGCCGCGCGCCAGGCGATCAGGGCGAACAGCGGCGCTCCGACCAGGGCGCTCAGCACCCCAAGCTTCAGCTCCTGATCCGTCGGGATGGTCCGCGCCAGCACATCGGCCAGGGTCAGCATCACCCCGCCCGCCAGCGCCGACGGAACCAGCAGCCGCCCCGGATCGCCCCGGACCGCCGCCCGCACCAGATGCGGCGCCGCCAGTCCTACGAAGCCGATCACCCCCGCCACCGCCGTCGCCGCCCCCGCCGCCAGCGCCGCCGCCAGCACGGCCAAGAGCCGCATCCGCCGCATCGACAGTCCCGACAGCTCGGCCGCCTCGTCGCCCAGGCTCAGCTGCCGCAATCCCGGCGCCGCCGCCCGCGCCAGCAGCACGACCAAGACCACCACCGGCGCGACCCACGCGGCGTCGACCCACGACCGGTTCTGCACCGAGCCCATCAGCCAGTTCATCACCTCGGCGGCCGCGATCGGGCTCGGCGACAGGTTGAACACCAGCGCCGTCACGGCGCCCGCAAAGGCCGACAGGGCCACCCCGAACAGGATCAGGGTTTCGGGCGACCGCGTCCGCGCCGCCACCGCGACCAATGCGCCTCCGGCCAGCCCCGCCCCGGCCAGGGCCGACAACTCGATCACGCCCGGCGCCGCCCCCGCGCCCAGGATCAGCGCCAACGCGCCCCCCAGCGCCGCCGAGGCTGAGACTCCAAGCACGCCCGGGTCGGCCAGCGGGTTGCGCAGCAGTCCCTGCAGCACGGCGCCCGACAGGGCCAGGGCGGCTCCCACCAAGAATGCGCATATGGCCCGCGGCGCTCGCACTTCCCACAGCACCTCGGCCGGCGCCGATCCCGGCTGTCCGAACGCCTCGGCCCAGTCACGACCGGTGAAGACCGTCTCCCCGATGGCCACACCCAGCGCCAGCGCCGTCACGGCGCCCAGCATCAGCCCGATGTCCAGCCGGCTCACTCTCCCATCTCCGCCAGCCGCCGTGCCGCCCTCGCCGCGAACCAGGCCGGACAACTGATCTCCGACGACGGCAGGCTGACCGTCGGCCGCTCGGCCATGCGTCGCGCCAGCGCCGGATGCCGCCCCGGACCCCGCCGGTCGCGCCGCACATCGTCGAAGAAGCCCAGCACGAACCGCGCCGGTGGGTGCATCACCAGCCCCTCGATCGACACGGGGCCAAAGCCCGGCGCCGGCGCGGCGTTGCGCAGGCCCGCCGTGAACCCGCCCGCCGTCAGATACAGCGCCGACCGCGTCCGCAGCCCGGACCCCGCCGCCGCCAGATCCGCATCCATCTCCGCCACCAGCGGATCGGCCGCCTCCGGCCGGCCCAGGCCCTCGGCCACCGCCCGCACATTGGCCCGCACGCCATCGAAGTTCGTGGCGTCGCTCACGGTCACCACCGGCACGCCGCGCCGCTCCAGCCCGCGCAACAACGCCGGGTCGCCGCCCCAGTAGCGCACCACCACATCCGGCCGCGCCATCACCACGGCCTCCAGCCCAGGCCGCGCCACACGATGCCCGGCCGCCGCCTCGTGCATGTAGGAATCCTCGTCGTCCGCGCGTGGCGACAGGGTCAGGCGGTCACCCTCCTGCCGCATCGCCAGCACGAACTGATCAGCGCACTGATCCAGCGACAGGATAGAAAGCGGCCGCGCCTCCGCCACACCGGCGCCCAGGGCCAGCGTCGACACAAGCCCGACGAGCGCCGCCCTCAGCGCAGCAGCCGGGCCAAGAGGGCGTCTGCCGTCAGTCGGCACAGGGTTTCAGCCTCCGCCCACGCCAAATACGGCTTGGTGATCCTCAGCGACACAACGCCGTGCGCCGAGGCCCATAACGCCTGGGCCGCGACCTCGACCGATTGCGTCAGCCGGCCGTCGCGGTCCAACTGCTCCACCGGCGCCAGGAACTCCCGGAACAGTTCCGCGCCCATCGCCTGAGCCGCGTCCTCCGCCCCCTCCTTCGCCTCGCTGGGCCGGGTCATGTAGATCAGGCTGTAGGCGTTGGGGTGCTTCAGGGCGAACCGGGCGTAGCCGGCCACCATGGCGTAAAGCTTGTCCTCAGGGCTGGCTTCCGACTGCGCGATCCGTCGGCTCTGCTCAAGGAGGGTTTCGAACGCCTCCCGGCATATCTCCGCCAGGATCGCCCGCTTGTCCGGAAAGTGCATGTAAAGGGCGGTCGACGACAGACCGACCTCGTCGGCGATCTTGCGGATCGTCGCGCCCTCATAGCCGTGCTCGACGAAGATGCGGCCGGCGGCGTCCAGGATTTCGCCCCGGCGGGCGTGGCCCTCGCCCTTGGGCTTTCTCGACGACCGGATCGCGGCGGCGGCAGGCGGCAAGGACATCATCCTGTAACGCGGTCGCCATACCCGGGACCGGGCGGTCTGCTTAGCCGCATTTGCACACGGAGGCCAAGCTGGGCATTGTCGCGGAGCGGCGTTCTTGGGGAGGGCGATGCGAGAGCAGACGAACGACAGGACGCCGGTGCACGGGCCTCGGCGCCGCGAGAGCGCGCAGAAGGCCGGTCTGACGCGCGGCCAGCTCACGGCGCTGCTCGTCGGCCTCGCCGTCGTCGTCGCCGTCGCGCTCACCTTCCCCGGGCGAGTGTGGACGGGCCTGGTCTATTCAACCTGGGCTGCCTTCCTGATCATCGCGACCTGGCGCCTCCTGCTTGTCCTGACCCCGCGCGCCGCGACGCCGGCGGCCCGGCTCGATGTGCTGCCGCGCTACACCGTGGTCGCCGCCCTCTACGACGAGGCGGCCATACTGCCCCAGCTGATCGACCGCTTGTCGCGTCTCGACTATCCGCCCGCACGGCTGCAGGGACTGATCGTGCTGGAGGAGGACGACCAGGCGACCCTAGCCGCCGCCCGTTCGCTTCATCTGCCGACATGGATGTCGGTCCTCGTGGTTCCTGCCGACGCCCCCGGGCCCCGCACCAAACCGCGCGCGCTCAACCACGCGCTCAATCACGCCACGGGCGACCTGGTCACCGTCTACGACGCCGAGGACGATCCTCATCCGGCGCAACTGCGCGAGGCCGCCGCCCGCTTCCTGCGCCCTGGCCACGACATCGCCTGTTTCCAGGCCCCGCTCCGCATCCGCCTAACGCCCGGCCGCGACGGCTTTCTCGAACGCCAGTTCGCCGCCGAGTACGCCAGCCTGTTCGAAGTCACCCTGCCGGCCATGGCGCGTCTCGGCCTGCCCTTCCCGCTCGGCGGCACCAGTAACCACTTCCGCGCCGACATCCTGCGCCAGGTCGGCGGCTGGGACCCCTGGAATGTCACCGAAGACGCCGACCTCGGCTATCGGCGTCCACATGCGCGCGCCCTGGCGCATGGGTCTGCGCGGCTTCTGGTCGATCCAGATCACCACAGGGGTCGCCATCCTGTCGGCCGCCGTTCACGCCCTGACCGCGGCCTGGATGATCATGCTTGCCCTGACGGCGGCGACCAGGGGCCTGTCGCCCGCCACCCCGCCGATCGCCGTCCTTGTGTTGGCTGCGGGCGTTCTGGCCGCGTGGCTGAGCTGCTGGCTGGGCATGCGCCGCGCGGGCGGGCGATATCGCCTGATCGACGCAGTGTCGGCGCCCGCCTACTGGTCCCTCACCACCGCCGCCTTCCTCCAGGCCGCCTGGCGGCTCGTCACCCAGCCCCACGCCTGGGACAAGACCCCGCACGAGCCCGACGCTCCCGCCATATCTTCTGACGCCGAGACGGTGCGCACCCGCGCCTGGGCCGACTATGCCCTGCTCGACAGCGGCGACGGCAGGAAGCTGGAACGCTACGGCCGCTACACCGTGGTCCGGCCCGAGCCCCAGTGCTTCTGGTCCCCCGCACGGCCCGATCTTTGGGCCAATCCCGACGCCGTGTTCGATCCCACCGACGAGGACGAGGCCGGCCGCTGGCGGTTCGGCGGCGCCGCCCTGGACCGCTTCGACCTGGGTTGGGGCGAGGCCCGCTTCACCGGCCGCTTCACCCCCTTCCGCCACCTCGCCTTCTTCCCCGAACAGGCCGGCAACTGGGAGTGGCTGGACGCGCGCCTGCGTGGCCTGCGCTCAAGCAGCCCGAAGGGCGGTAGCGCACCAGAAAGACCCCGCTTTCTGAATCTCTTCGGCTACACAGGCGTGGCCAGTCTCGTCGCCGCCGCGGCCGGGGCCGAGGTCACTCACGTCGACGCCTCCAAGAAGTCCGTCGCCTACGCCCGCGAGAACGCCGCCCTGTCCGGCCTCGAGGACGCCCCCGTCCGCTGGATCGTAGAGGACGCCCGCAAATACGTCGCCCGCGAGGTCCGGCGCGGCTCGAAATATCAGGGGATCATCCTCGATCCGCCCAAATACGGGCGCGGCCCCACCGGCGAGGTCTGGCGGCTGTTCGAGGATTTGCCCGCCCTGCTGGCCGACTGCGCCGCCCTGCTGGCCGATGACGCCGACTTCCTGGTGGTCAACGGCTATGCCGCCCGCGTCTCCGGCCTGTCCCTCGCCCACCTGACCCGCCAGGCGCTGGGCGGCCGTTCCGGCGCAATTGACTGGGGCGAGCTGGCCCTGGTCGAGGACGGCCCCCGCTCGGCCGAGATCGGCCTCAGCTTCTTCGCCCGCTGGCGCGCCTCATGAGTGAGCGGCTGATCACCAGCCTGACCAACGACACGGTCAAGGCCGTCCGGGCCCTGCATATGCGCAAGGAGCGCGATCAGTCCGGCCGCTTCCTGGCCGAGGGTCTCAAGTTCATCGGCGAGGCGCTGGATCAGGGCCGCGCCCCCCGCCTTCTGCTGGTCGGCCAAGACGCCCGCGCCCACCCGTTGCTCGACCGCGCCCGCGCCGAGACCCTCAAGGCCGGCGGCGAGGTGGTCGCCGTCACCCACCCGATCCTCGCAAAGATCTCCCGCAAGGAGAACCCCCAGACCGTGCTGGGCGTGTTCGATCAGGCCTACACGGACCTCGACGCCATCGACCCGGCCACCGCCCCCGCCTGGGTGGCGCTGGAGCAGGGGCGCGACCCCGGCAACCTCGGCACCATCATCCGCACCGCCGACGCGGCCGGCGCCGGCGGCGTCATCCTGATCGGCGACTGCTGCGATCCCTTCTCCACCGAGGCGGTGCGCGCCACCATGGGGTCGGTCTTCGCGGTGAAGATCGCCCGGGCCTCGGTCGAGGACTTTCTCAGCTGGCGCGCCCGCTGGCCCGGCAGCGTCATCGGCACCCGGCTGGATGCGACCCACGGCTATAGCGACGCGCCTGTCCGCGCCCCCGTCCTGATCCTGATGGGCAACGAGCAGGCCGGCCTCACCGATCGCCTCGCCGCCGCCTGCGACCTCAACGTCAAGATCCCCATGCGCGGCCGCGCCGACAGCCTCAACCTCGCCATCGCCACGGGCGTCATGCTGTATGCCGTAACGGAGCAGGCTTGAATGGCGACCCACACGGCCACCATCTTATGGAGCGCCGACGCCGCCGACTTCGCCTCAGGCCGTTACAGCCGGGGTCACGTCTGGTGTTTCGACGGCGGGGTCGAGGTCGCGGCGTCGTCCAGCCCCTCGGTCGTACCCTTGCCCCTGTCGGTCGAGGCGGCCGTCGATCCCGAGGAGGCCTTCGTCGCCTCCCTGTCCAGCTGCCACATGCTGTGGTTCCTGTCCCTGGCCGCCCAAGCCGGCTGGGTCGTCACCAGCTACGAGGATCACGCCGAGGGCCGCATGGGCCGGAACGCCGACGGTCGCCTGGCCATGCTCGACGTCGTCCTGCGCCCCGACATCCGCTTCGACGGCGCCGCCCCCACGCCGGACCAGCTCGAAGCCCTCCACGAGACCGCCCACGACCGCTGCTTCATCGCCAATTCGGTGAAGACGGTGGTGCGGGTAGAGGCGCCGGGCGCCGCTTAGTATTCGCCGGCTCAGAGCAATCCACCCTCAGAGGACGCTAGATCGCCTGGAAGCCGATCCCGTCGGAATGGGTATCTGATCTTGTCATCCCGGCCGCAGCGCAGCGGAGAGCCGGGACCAGCGCAGAGCGTGGCCAGCCTAGTCCCGGATAGTCGCTGGCGCGCCTTCCGGGATGACAAGCCATGGGGATGAATGCCGCTGATGCGGAATATCGGCAAGGCGGCGAACGCCGCCCTTTCGTCGCTACCGAAAACGGGACCGAGCCATCGGACCGGCTCCGACCCCGTCGTGCCCGCCGTGACTTCCGCCGTGCCCGCTGTGATGAACCAACCTCACCCGCCCCGCGCCTTCGTCCGGTTCGTCGGCGGCGCGTTCGCCGGGTCTTCCGGCCAGGGGTGTTTGGGATAGCGGCCACGCATCTCGGCCCGCACCGCCGCCCACGACCCCGACCAGAACCCGGGCAAATCCTTCGTCACCTGCATCGGCCGTCGCGCCGGCGACAGCAGCGACAGGGTCAGGGGCGTGGCGGCCGGTCCCACCGTCGGGTGCGTCTTCAGGCCGAACAGCTCCTGCACCCGCACCTCGACCCGGGGTCCGCCCTCCGCGCCATAGTCGATGGCGGCGGTGGTCCCCAGCGGCGTCTCGAACCGTTCCGGCGCCTCGGCGTCCAGTCGTCGCTGCCGGTCCCACGGGATCAGGCCGATCAGGGCGTCGGCCAGCCGTTCCCGCGTCGCCGCCAGGGTCTCGACCTGCCCCAGCATAGGCTCCAGCCACTCCCCCCGCGCCGCCCACAGCCCCGCGTCCGACACATCGGGCCAGCCCTCGTCCCGCTCCCGCAGGAACCCCAGCCGCGACCGCAGCGACAGCGCCCGTTCGCTCCATGGCAGAACGGATAGCCCGCCCCGCTCCACCTCTCCCATCAGCGCCGCCGTCAGGGTGGCCCGGTCCGGCGCGCCCAGCACCGTCTCGCCCAGCCCGATGGCCCCCAGCCGCTCGACCCGCCGCACCACCCGCCGCCCCGACGGTTCGACGACCAGCCGGTCGTCCGTACCGATGGCCCCGGCGAACATCGCCCGCACCGTGGCCTCGTCCAGGGCCGCCGCCAGACGGATACGATTGCGCGCCTCGCGCCCGCCGCCCAGTTCCCCCACCGCCAGCCACCGCGCCCGCGCCAGCGGCTCCAGAAAGGCGCCCCGCCCCGACGCCAGCAGGAACTCCCCCGGCTTGCCACGCGCCCGCGCGATCCGCTCCGGAAAGGCCAACCCCAGCAGCACCCCCGGCTCCAGCCGTTCGCCCTTCGCGCCACCAGCCGCCCGAGCCCAGCGGTCGGCCAAGGCGCGGGCATCCTTCGCCCGACCCCCGCCATCCTGCTCCAGCCGACGCAGGCGTTCCGCCAGATCGACATCGTCGCCGTCCAGCCCCGGCTCGCTCAGGATCACCGCCGCCCGCGCCGCCGTCAGCGCATCGCCCCGATCCGCCGCGACCGCCAGCATGTGGGCAAGCCGGGGCGACAGCGGCAGCTCCGCCATCCGCCGCCCGTGCGACGTCAGCGCGCCCTCCCTGTCCAGCGCCCCCAGTCGCCCCAGCACCGCGCCTCGGCGAACGCGCCGCCCGGCGGCGGATCGAGCAACGCCAGCCCCTCGGCGTCCTTGCGCCCCCACCGTGCCAGATCGAGCGAGAATCCGGTCAGGTCCGCCTCGGCGATCTCGGGTGGCAGACTGGGCATGAGGCCCCGCGTCTCCGCCTCGGGCCACAGGCGATAGCAGACCCCCGGCTCGGTCCGTCCCGCGCGCCCGCGCCTCTGGTCGGCCGAGGCGCGGCTGACCCGCACCGTGGCCAGCCGGGTCAGGCCGCTGGGCGGGTCGAACCGGGGCACACGCGACAGGCCGGAATCGATGACCACCCGCACGCCTTGGATGGTCAGACTGGTCTCGGCGATGGCGCTGGCCAGCACCACCTTGCGCACGCCAGGCGGCGCGGGCTCGACCGCCCGATCCTGCTCTCCCCGGTCCAGCCCGCCGTACAGAGGCGCCACGACCAGCCGCTCGCTCTCCCGCGGCGCCAACCGCTCGGCCACCCGCCGAATCTCCCCCTGCCCCGGAAGGAAGACGAGGATGGAGCCCGTTTGCTCGCGGAGCGCCTGACGCACCGCCCGCGCCACGGCGTCCTCGATCCGCTCGCCGACGTCGGGCTCCAGATGTCGCGTCTCGATCGGGAACATCCGCCCCTCAGAGGCGACCACCGGCGCCTCTCCCAGCAATCGCGACACCGCCGCCGTGTCCAGGGTCGCCGACATCACCACCAGCTTAAGGTCGTCCCTCAGCAGCCCCTGCGCTTCGCGCGCCAGGGCCAGGCCCAGGTCGGCGTCCAGACTGCGCTCGTGGAATTCGTCGAACAGCACCGCCCCAACGCCCTCCAGACCCGGATCGTCAAGGATCAGCCGCGTGAACACGCCCTCGGTGACCACCTCGATTCGCGTCTTCGGCCCGACCCGCGTCTCACCCCGGCTGCGCACCCCTACCGTCTGGCCGACCGCCTCGCCCAAGGTCTGCGCCATGCGCCGCGCCGCCGCCCGTGCCGCCAGTCTCCGCGGCTCCAGCACCAGAATCCGCCCGCTCAGCCACGGCTGATCCAGCAGCGCCAGAGGGACGACCGTGGTCTTGCCCGCCCCCGGCGGCGCCGCCAGCACCGCGACATTCGACCGCGCCAGCGCCGCCTTCAGCGACGGCAGCGCCTCCTGGATCGGCAGGGTGTCGGCGGCGATCATCCCTCGCCCTAGCCGTCCGGGCGACCCATCGCCAGCCTCACGCTTGCGCCAACCGGGCGAAACCGCGTTGCCACAGTCCCGTCACATCGCTAGCGTCCGCGCCGACAGCGCATTGCTGAACAAAGATAGTCGGAGGGGACTACATGTGGCGCGTTAAGCCGCTCGACGCGATCCTGGCCACGGCCCAGAAAAATTCACTGACGCGGACCCTGGGTCCGGTCCAGCTGACGCTCCTGGGCGTCGGCGCCATCATCGGCACGGGCATCTTCGTCCTGACCGCAGAGGCGGCTCAGAAGGCCGGCCCGGGCATGATGTGGAGCTTCGTCATCGCCGCGGCCGTCTGCGCCGTCGCGGCGCTCTGCTACTCCGAACTGGCGTCCATGGTGCCGGTGTCGGGCTCGGCCTACACCTACACCTACGCCGTGATGGGCGAGCTTCTGGCCTGGACCGTGGGCTGGGCCCTGATCCTGGAATACGCCGTCGCCGCCTCCGCCGTGTCGGTGGGCTGGTCCGGCTATTTCATCGGGCTCTTGGGCAGTTGGGGCATAGAGCTGCCTCTTGCGCTCGCGGCCGGCCCCTATGCCGGCGGCATCGTCAACCTGCCGGCCCTCAGCATCGCCCTGCTGATCACCCTGCTGCTGATGATCGGCACGACGGAGTCGGCGCGCGTCAACGCCATCCTGGTGGCCATCAAGGTCACGGCCCTGACGGTGTTCATCGTCCTGACCCTGCCGGTCATGGACGGCGCCAATTTCGAGCCCTTCGCGCCCAAGGGCTGGTTCGACACCACCGGCCAGGGCCTGGGCATCGTCGGCGCGGCGGCCACCATCTTCTTCGCCTATGTCGGCTTCGACGCCGTCTCCACGGCGGCGGAAGAGACCAAGGACCCGCAACGCAACGTTCCGATCGGCCTGATCGGCTCGCTCGGCATCTGCACCATCTTCTATCTGCTGGTCGCCGCCGGTGCGATCGGCGCCCTGGGCGCCCAACCCGTGCCCGGGCCCAACGGCGAAGTGCTCGCCGCCGGCAGCTCGGGCCTCGCCGCCCAGTGCCAGAGCTTGATGGCCGCGGGATCCGAGCCTCTGGTCTGTTCGCGCGAAGCCCTCGCTCACGTGCTGCGTGAACTTGGTCATGAGCGGATCGGCGACCTGATCGGCATCGCGGCCTTCCTGGCGCTGCCTTCGGTCATCCTGATCATGCTGTTCGGCCAAACCCGCATCTTCTTCGTGATGGCGCGCGACGGCCTGCTGCCGGGCTTCTTGGCCAAGATCCACCCCAAGTGGAAGACGCCGCACATCGTCACCATGATCACCGGCGTGGCCGTGGCCTTCTTCGCCGCCTTCCTGCCGGTGGGCCAGCTGGCCGACATCGCCAACTCCGGCACCCTGTTCGCCTTCTTCATGGTGGCGATCGCGGTGCTGATCCTGCGCCGGACCGAGCCGAACCGGCATCGCCCCTTCAAGACGCCAGCGGTGTGGATCATTGCGCCGCTGGCGATCATCGGCACGGTGGGCCTCTACTTCAACCTGCCGACCGACGCCAAGCTGGTGCTGCCCATCTGGGGCGCGCTCGGCTTGGTGGTCTATTTCCTGTACGGCTATCGCAAGAGCCACGTCGGCCGCGGCATCATCGAGGTCCACGAGGACGACCCCGATGCGCCGCCGCCGCCGGTGCCGCCTATGCCGGGCGCCCCGACCCCCGGCTCGGACCCCGACCGCAAGGACTGAGGTCTCAAGACCAGAAGACAGAAAGCCCGGGGTTTCGACCCCGGGCTTTTTGCTTGAGTGGTGCGGATGAGAGGAGCGCCGGCGAAACGTGTGTGCGGCCACGGTGCTTGGCGCGACTCCCCAGGCTCAGTCGTCAGCCAGCCAAAGATCTTCGGCGGGTATCCAGCTGACTTGTTGAAGCTCGATGCGGCCCGTTCGAGCGGGCTCATTCACCATCGTAATCTGCACATCGGCCCCGTGGAGCGGGCGACGCGCGTCCACGGCGACATAGTGTCCATGCGTTCTCGCGATGAGCACTATCGGTCGATCCTGGTCGACACTGAATGCCGCGACGATGACCGAGCCGTGAGAGGCATCGCTCCACAAGCCGATCCGATCGTAGCCGCCTATGCTCGGAGCCAGATTGGCTACGCTTATCGGACGGTACCCGGCCTCCGGCGCGGCGACCGAGGCAGCGTCGGCGACGGTGGTCCGGTTCGGAGTGAGCCGGGGCACTCGGTCGAGGAGCTCAGCGGAGACGATCTGAGGTGAGCCTGGAGTCCGCGCGAACTCGAGCTCGATCCCCCGGCCGTCCTGACCGATGAGCGTATTCCCGCGCAGCTGGACGACCCGGAACCGGTCGTCCAGTGTAATCGGATAGGTCAGGTGATGCGCGGAAACGAAGCGCGCGTTGCCAAGCGCTTCGATGCCGCCGCTAGCAGATGCTTGGACGCCAGCGACCTCATGCGCCGAACTGAGCGTCTCAGCCGAGCCTGCACACGCTGAGAGTATGCAAGCTGCAATTACGCATAACGAGTGGCGAAGCATTTACCACCTGTAGCCGTGGGGCGGGTCCCAGCCCCAGTGATAGCCCAGATGGCCGCCGATATCACGCGCGAGCGAGTTCGCGTACATCTCGGTCGATCGGAACCAGCCGGTCGTTGTGAAGTGGTGTTCCGATTGGCGCGTATCGGGCGTCGATTCGGTGTAGTTGAACCAGGCATCGTTATAGAAATCATCCGCCGCCGTGGTGAGGTGGGCGAACTCATGGAAGACGTACCATTCGAGGCCATCCTGCCCATTGTCGGTGTAGTACTGCGTGAAGAAGCCGGCGTTCACCTGAAGAGTGCCATCATCGAGTGTGGCTCCGGCCCGACCCGGACCGAACGACCGATCGGTAATCTCGAAGTCTATGCTGGCCCAGATTTTCTTGATCTCAGCGCCGGTGACCTTGCGGCCATCGGGTAGCGTGATGACGTCCGTATCGGAGAGCGTCGAGATGGCCCGATCGATCGTAGCTACCAGCTTCGCCAAGGCTTCGACCGCTTCCTCAAGCTCCGGCGTCATGGTCGCATCACCCGTGTCGATGGTGTGAACGTCGCCGTCCGCGCCGTTCAGGAAATTGCTCCCGTCTGCGGGCTCGAAGTAGCCGTAGACGTAATTGTCGACGTTCCCCAAGAGCTGGAATGCGCCGTGGTTATAGGGGTCGATTTTCCCGATCACCACGATTTCGCCTACCCGATCAGCGGCGAGCGGCTTCCACTCGACGATCTCATAGAAGTCATCGGCGGGCGGAGTCGGCGTCACGAGCGGACCGACGTCTCCCAACGGCCAACTGTCCGGAACGAAATCGAGCGTCGCGTCACGAGCCATGTCGTCCGCGGAAAACAACCAATCGGCCATAAGCACATCCCCTGGCTCGCGCATTGGTGGCATCATCGGGAACCGCTGGCAATCCTCAAAGCTGTATCCGAGTCTCACTACCTGCCGCCACCAAGCGAGGCCGCGCTCTAGCGAAATCCTTTCGGGTGTTCAGTTCGGTGATCTGTCAGTCGTCCTTCCATTCCCCACACATTCAATGCTTTGAGGAATTCCCTCCACATTTTCAATGTCGTGCTTGCGCCTGGTCGGGATTTTCGGGGCGATCTAGATCCTACGAGCCGTTTTCCGAGCTCGCTTCCCAGAAAGTCAATGCTGGCCGGCTGTAGATGTATTTCGTGGATGGAAAGAGAGCCCCTACCGCGCTACGCGGATGGGCTATTTAAGTGGCTTTTGAATATTGGTGCGGATGAGAGGACTCGAACCTCCACGCCTCGCGGCGCTGGAACCTAAATCCAGTGCGTCTACCAGTTCCGCCACATCCGCATTAGGTCTGGCCGGGCTTTAGGCGGTCACGACGGCCGCCGCAACCGGCTCCGGTCACGCCATGCGGTTGAAGGTCACCGCCCGGCCATCCACCGCTTCCGCACGCCCGCCGGCGCCATAGCCGGCGCTGCGGTGGCGCACCTCGGCCACCTCGGCGGCGATGGCCTTGACGATCCCCTCGCTGACCGTCCGCGCCGCCTCGACCGCTCGCGCGTGCCGGGTGAGGATGGCCTCGAAGGCGCGGGTCGCCGTGGCAAGGGCTGACCGATCACGGTCCGGAACCTCGGCCAGCAGCGCGCGATCCGCCTTCATTCGCGCCGACTCGCGGCGATACAGATTGGCCATCTCCTGGGTCTCAGCCACCGTGGCGGCCACGTCCTGAGGCCGTCGGGCCTCGAACGCCGCCAATTCGGCGGTCAGCCGCTCCGTCAGGCGCTCGGTGAGCGTCGTCATCTGGCGGGCGCGTTCCTGCATATCGGCGACGGTCATGCGGCGATCGCCAGTCGCGGCGCCTCTGGTTTCAGCGGTATGGCGCTCGCGGCCTCGGGCTCGGTCGGAGCGACGTCGCCCGGCTGAGCGTGCAGCGGCGCCTGGGCCTCTTCCTGCATCTTCAGCATCTCGGTGAGCACCTGGTCGGCCAGGCCGATGCCCCCGGCGCGAGCGGTCTGCTTGCCCATCTCGTCGATCATGAACGAGCGCCACATCGACTCGCCCTCGCCGCCGCCGAACGGGCCGTCGGTCAACAGCCCCTCGAACATCGGCCGCATCATCATGGCCAGAAAGCCCGCCTCGAACTCCTCGGCGACCTTGCGCATCTGGTCCGGCGACGCCGCCTGGCCCAGCACGGGCGTGGCGCGCAGAAACTCGGTCGGCGGAGCGATCGGCGGCATCACATCACCTCGATATCGGCCTGCAGCGCGCCCGCCGCCTTGATGGCCTGCAGGATGCTGATCATGTCCCGCGGGCTGACCCCCAGGGCGTTCAGGCCGTTGACCAGGGTCGACAGCGAGGTCGAGCCCTCGACGATCCTGATCTCGCGACCCAGCTCCTCCTCGATCGCCACATCGGTCTGCGGCAGAACTACGGTCTCGCCGTCGGAGAAGGGCGCCGGCTGACTGGCGAAGGGGTTTTCCTGCACCGAGACGGTCAGATTGCCCTGGGCCACCGCCACGGTGGAGACGCGCACCGCCTCGCCCATGACGATCACGCCGTTGACCTCGTCGATGATCACCTTGGCCGGGGTGTCGACCTGCACCGTCAGGTTCTCGACCTGGGTCAGGAAGCCCGGCACGCCCAGATGCGGCGGCGGCCTCAGCGTCACCACCGAACCATTGTCGGCATAGGCCGTGCCCGGATAGGCCTGGTTCACCGCCTGGGCGACCCGCTGAGCCGTGGTGAAATCGGGGTTGCGCAAGGTCAGCCGCACCTGGTCCATCGAGGCCATGGAGAAGCCGGTGTCCTGCTCGACGATGGCCCCCGCGGCGATCCGCCCGGCGGTGGGCACGCCGCGCGTCACCGATGATCCCGAGGCCCCCGAGGCCGAGACCGATCCCGTCTGCACCGACCCCTGGGCGATGGCATAGATCTCGCCGCCGGCGCCGCGCAGCTCGGTGACGATCAGTTGGCCGCCCAGCAGGCTCTTGGCGTCGCCCATGGACGACACGTTGACGTCGATGCGCGAGCCCGGCGTCGCGAAGGCCGGCAGCTCGGCCGTCACCATCACCGCCGCCAGGTTCTTGGTGTTGGCGTTGGCGTCGCGGATATTGAAGCCCAGCTTCTCCGTCATGGCGTCGAGATACTGGCGGGTGAAAGGGGAGTTTCTGAGGGAGTCACCGGTGCCGTTCAGCCCCACCACCACGCCGTAGCCGATCAGCTGGTTGGTGCGGACGCCCTCGATGGCGACGATGTCCTTGATCCGCGACTGCGCCTCGGCCGCCCCCGGCAGGGCGATCAGGGCGGCGCCCGCCATCAGCAGGGCGGCCAGGGGTCGAAGGCGGGTGACGGACATGGCGAACTCGCGAAAAACCGATCCCGCCCGCCGATGCCAGTCCCATGCCACGGCGTTAAGCATGAATTGTCCCATGATTTCAGCGCGCGTCCTACTGACAGACGGCGCCTCCCGGCAGGATTTGCCCGCCCCATTAACCAAACGGTGACGCCTGCCCGGCCATGGTCCGGCATGGCTCAAACCCAGCGGACGAGACATCGATGAAGGTCACCGGTCCCGGCGGTCCGATGATGCCCGCCGCCGCGCGCCCCGCCCGGGCTGCAGGGGGTTTCTCCATTCCGTCCGGCTCCACCAGCGCCACGGGTCCGGCCGCCTCGGCGGGCGCCGCGGGCGGGATAGCGGGCATGTCCGGCCTGATGGCGCTTCAGGGTGTGGACGATCCGCTGGAGCGCCGCCGCAACATCCGTCGCGGCTCGGGCCTGCTGGACCGCCTCGACGACCTCAAGCTGGCCCTGCTCTCCGGCGCCGACGGACAGACCGCGCTCCAGGGCCTGTCCCGCGCCGCCGCCGAGGCTCGCGCCGACGACGACACCCCCGGCCTGACCGCCGTCCTCGACCAAATCGACCTCCGCGCCGCCGTCGAACTCGCCAAGGCCCAGCGCCACGCGGCCTGACCGGTCGGCTCACACCGGCAGCACCACGTCCCGGTCGCCAAACTCGGCGTGAAGGGTCAGACGCCCACCCTTGGCCTCGACCAGCTTGCGCAAGGTCGCCAGCTTGATCTCGCGCCCGGACTCCATCTTGGAAACGTTCGATTGCGTGGTCAGAAGAATGTCGGCCAGTTCCGCCTGGGAAAGCCCCATTTCCTTGCGCAACGCCTGTAGAGCCGAGGCTCTGCGCCCAATCTCGACGGCCAGCGCATCGACCTTCGCCTGCTCTTCGAGCGTGAGTTCCGGGTTCCAAGCGACAGACTTCGTCGGTCGGGCGATTTCACGCGCCACGGTCCGGCCGACTGTCACTCGAGATCGACCAGGATGATCTTCCGGCCGGCACCGATTTCCATCGTTAGCGTCCGCCATCCGCTTGGCAGGTCCATCGGAAACATCAGACTCCATGGTGACGAAAGATCGTCCCACGGCGGCACGCCCTCCAGCTCCGCGTTTGCCATCCCCAGCGCTTCCGGCCCCCCGCTTGCCAGCAGCCGACGGATCGCGTCCGTTTCGAGTTGCCTTGCCAGCGACCATTGCTTCACCTTTTCATGCAGATCGACAGCGAGTTCGACCGTCCACCCGAGCATGGCGCCGCGCTTCTCCAGACGCGAGCGCCTTGCTCACTCAAGTCAAGGTATATTCCTCTCAGGAATAATGGTCAACCAGCTCACTTCTCGATGTTCCCACATTGTTCTTGCTGAAATCGCGGACTCGGCGCCTATATGCCGTCGTCGGCCCGGACCCTCCCCGGCCCTCCCGCGTTCCCGGACAGCATGACCGAAAAGCACAATTTCATTCGCGTTCGCGGCGCCCGCGAGCACAATCTCAAGGGCGTGGACGTCGACATCCCGCGCGAGAAGCTGGTGGTCATGACCGGGCTGTCGGGCTCGGGCAAAAGCTCGCTCGCCTTCGACACCATCTACGCCGAAGGCCAACGCCGCTATGTCGAGAGCCTCAGCGCCTACGCCCGCCAGTTCCTGGAGCTGATGGGCAAGCCCGACGTGGACCTGATAGAGGGCCTGTCGCCGGCCATCTCGATCGAGCAGAAGACCACGTCGAAGAACCCGCGCTCCACCGTCGGCACGGTGACCGAGATCCATGACTACATGCGCCTTCTGTGGGCGCGGGTGGGCGTCCCCTATTCTCCCGCGACCGGCCTGCCGATCGAGAGCCAGACCGTCAGCCAGATGGTCGACAAGCTGACCGCCCTGCCCGACGGCGAACGCATCCTGCTGCTGGCCCCCGTCGTGCGCGGCAGGAAGGGTGAATATCGCAAGGAGATCGCAGAGTGGCAGCGGGCGGGTTTCCAGCGGCTCAAGGTCGATGGCGAATTCTACGCCGTCGAGGACGCCCCCGCGCTCGACAAGAAGTTCAAGCACGACATCGACATCGTGGTGGACCGCATTGTCACTAAAGAAGGTTTGGAAGGCCGCTACGCCGACAGCCTGCAGACCGCGCTTGGCCTCGCCGATGGCATCGCCGTAGCCGAGTGGGCGAATGCCGAGGAAGGTCAGGAGCCGCGCCGCATCACCTTCTCGGAGCGGTTCGCCTGTCCGGTCTCCGGCTTCACCATCAGCGAGATCGAGCCGAGGCTGTTCTCCTTCAACAACCCCTTCGGCGCCTGCCCGGTCTGCGACGGTCTGGGGGTCAAGCTGGCCTTCGACGCCGATCTGGTTGTGCCGGACCGCGACAAGACCCTGCACAAGGGCGCGGTCAGCCCGTGGTCGCGGGGCCCCTCTCCCCTCTACACCCAGACCCTGCAGTCGCTCAGCCGGCACTACGGCTTCTCGATGGACAAGCCCTGGCGCGAGCTGCCGGAAAAGGCGCGCGAGGTGATCCTGCACGGGTCCAAGGGCGAGAAGATCAAGTTCACCTACGACGACAACGCCCGGAAATACGAGACCTCCAAGGCCTTCGAGGGCGTGTTGCCGAACCTGGAGCGGCGCTGGCGCGAGACCGACAGCGCCTGGGTGCGCGAGGAGCTGGGCCGGTTCCAGTCCGAGACCCCGTGCGAGGCCTGTGGCGGCAAGCGGCTGAAGCCCGAGGCCCTGGCGGTCAAGATCGACGCCACCGACATCGCCGAGGTCTCCAGCCTGTCGATCAAGGCGGCCCACGACTGGTTCAGCGGCCTCGACGGCAAGCTGACCGACAAGCAGATGGAGATCGCCCGGCGCATCCTGAAGGAGATCAACGACCGGCTGCGCTTCCTCAACAATGTCGGGCTGGACTACCTCAACCTGTCGCGGTCTTCCGGCACCCTGTCAGGCGGCGAGAGCCAGCGCATCCGACTGGCCAGCCAGATCGGCTCCGGCCTGACCGGCGTGCTCTATGTGCTGGACGAGCCCTCGATCGGCCTGCACCAGCGCGACAACACCCGCCTTCTCGACAGCCTGCGCGGCCTGCGCGATCTCGGCAATTCGGTGCTGGTGGTGGAGCACGACGAGGAAGCCATCCTCACCGCCGACCACGTCATCGACATGGGCCCGGCCGCCGGCGTCCACGGCGGCGAGATCTGCGCCCAGGGCACGCCCGAAGAGGTGATGGCCAATCCGAAGTCCCTGACCGGCCAGTACCTGACCGGCGCGCGCGAGATCCCCCTGCCCCCCGAGGGCCGCCGGCCCGTCGATCGCAAGCGCATGCTCAAGGTCTCGGGCGCCACCGGGAACAATCTCAAGAACGTCACCGGCGAAATCCCGGTCGGGGTGTTCACCTGCATCACCGGGGTGTCTGGCGGCGGCAAGTCCACCTTCACCATCGAGACCCTGTACAAGGCCGCCGCGCGTCGCCTGAACAACGCCTCGGACGCGCCCGCCGCCTTCGACCGGATCGAGGGGCTGGAGCATTTCGACAAGGTCATCGACATCGACCAGTCGCCGATCGGCCGCACCCCCCGCTCCAACACGGCGACCTACACCGGCGCCTTCGGACCCATCCGCGACTGGTACGCCGGCCTGCCCGAGGCCAAGGCGCGCGGCTATGGCCCGGGCCGGTTCAGCTTCAACGTCAAGGGCGGCCGCTGCGAGGCCTGCCAGGGCGATGGCCTGATCAAGATCGAGATGCACTTCCTGCCGGACGTGTACGTCACGTGCGAGACCTGC
>CAXBPJ010000003.1:0-14039 GCA_963977325.1 uncultured Brevundimonas sp.
CCACGCCGGTGGAGTCGTCGGCGGCGCCGGGCGACAGCCAGGTGGTGTCATGGTGCGCCATCAGCATCAGGGCCGGCAGGTCGCGGTCCTGACCCGGCAGCACCCCGATCAGATTGACCAGCCGGCGCGAGGCGGCCTGGTCGTCGCCCCAGGCGCGGAGCCGTTCGACGCTGGCTTCGGGCAGGGCCGCCTCCTGGGTGGAGACCTGCAGACCCAGCTGCTGCATCCGCTCGGTCAGATAGGCGCGCACGCGGGCGTTGTCTTCGGAGCCGGTCGGGTGCGGCCGCTGGGCGACCTGGCGGATATCCACCATGGCCCGCCCGGCCGAGAAGGCCGTCTGAGGCGCATCCACAGACGCCGGCGCGGGGGTCTGGACGCTCCAGACCGTGAGCAGGAGCGCGAGGCCGAGCGCCAGCGGCAGCAGCAGAATGCGGATCATGGATGGTCCCCCGATGCGGGGATCATGTCATCGTCGGGCTTGACCCGACGATCCAGCCGCGCCGGCGGTCAGATCAGAGCGCCTGGATGCTCGGATCAAGTCCGAGCATGACGGCTTCTCGAAAACCTAGGCCGCCCGGTAGAGTCTCGGCCGGGCCGTCTTGACGAACAGGCCCGGTCGGCCGGAGACGGCGCGAAAGGCCGGGTTGCCTTCGCCCGGGCTCTCGCCGAGGCCCAGGAACAGGCAGCCGTCGTCGACCAGGCTGGCCTCCAGCCGCTCCAGCACCCGCTGGCGGCGGGTCACCTCCATGTCGGACAGCACATAGCGGCAGAAAATCACGTCGTATCGGCCACCCTCGGGAGCCACCGCGTCCATCAGGTTGTCGCGCTCGAATCGGACCATGCCGCGCAGCTGGGGCGCGACGCGCCAGGCCTCCTCGTGCGGCTCGAACCACTGCAGCAGCTGGCGGGCGGCCAGGCCCCGTTGGACCTCGAACTGGGTGTAGAGGCCGGCCTTGGCCTTCTCGAGCTGGCGCTGAGCCAGGTCAGTGCCCAGGATTTCGGCGTGGACCCCGGCGCCGGCGGCCATCATGGCCAGGGACCAGGCCTCCTGCCCCGCGCCGCAACCCGCCGACCAGACCCGCACCCGGCCGCCGGGCCGGACGGTCGAGATGGCCGGGGCCAGTTCCTCGCCAAAGGAGGCGAAGGGCGCGCGGTCGCGACGGAACCAGGTCTCGGCGTTGAGCATGGCCTCGATCACCGACCAGGCCAGACTGCCGACCGGCAGGTCGCGCACGGCCTTGAGCAGATCCTCGACCGAGCCGTAGCCCTCGCGCCGGGCGACCGGCCCCAGGCGATGATCGGCCAGATAGACCCGGTCGCGCGTCAGGTCGAACCCGGCGCGGGTCAGCAGCAGCGACTGCAGATGCTCGAAGTCCTCGGGGCGCATCGTCGGCTCAGACCACCCCCGCCTCGGCGAACTTGGATTCCAGGATCTCGCCGTCGAAGGGCTTCATGACGTACTCGTCGGCCCCCGCGGCCAGGGCCTCGGCGATGCGGGCCACCTCGGTCTCGATGGTGCAGAACAGGATCTTGGGCCGATCGCCTCCGGGCTGGGCGCGCAGCCTCTTCAGGAAGGTCAGGCCGTCCATCACCGGCATGTTCCAGTCCAGCAGGATGACGTCGGGCAGGACGGTGGCGCACCAGGCCAGGGCCTCGGCCCCATCGGCCGCCTCGTCCACCTCGAAGCCGAAGCCCTCGACGATGCGACGGGCCACCTTTCGGATGATCCGGCTGTCGTCGACGATCAAACAGGTGCGGGGATCGGGCACGGGGTTCAGGCTCTTGCAGGCACGGGCGATGCGCCCGCCATTGTCGGCCGAGGGCGGTTAACGAGCGGTTCGTTGAATTCACCTCTCCGCACCCGAATGGCCGTGGGGAGGATCGGTCGCGGCAGCGACCAGGCGGGGGCGAGGCCGGCGGTCGAAATGCGCTAGGCGGCAAGGGCCGGCGCCGCCCCCTCCTGGCGCCTCGCGGCGCCTGTCCTCCCCGCCCGCCTTCGCGGACGGAGAGGTGAAAGATTATCCCGGCACCCTGGCCGCCAGGGTGACCAGGCCGTCGCCGGTCTCGACCACCAGCTTGCCGCCGGCGTCGGTGACGGCGCGCCACAACCAGTGGGGCTGGATCCATTGGCCGGGCAGGCCCTCGCCGACCGGCTCGCCGCGCAGACCGGCCAGGGCGTCCGGCTTCAGCCGCGCGCGCGGGCCCTCGGCGCGGCCGGCGACCACCAGGGCGCCACCTTCGTCCAGCCGTCCTTCGATGGTCGCCACCCCGCCGCCTGGAAGGGCGGCGGCGGTCTGCTGGCCCAGATTGACCAGGACCCGCGCCTGAGCCTTGCTCAGGGTCGATGGGCTGACCTTCCAGTCCAGGGTGGTGCGGCCGCCGCCGGCAACGCCGTCCACCAGCGGCTTGAGTTCGTCCGACGAGAAGGTCTCGGCCGAGGTCGCCGCGCCATAGGCGACGCGGGCGAAGGCGACGAGCGCGGTCAATTTCTCGGCGCTGGAGGCCACCATGGCCATGACGTCGTCGCGCATGTCGGCGTTGGCCGGGTCGGTCAGCAGGTCCAGACCCGAACTGATGGCGCCGGAGGGGCTGATGAAGTCGTGGCACAGCTTGCCGGCGATCAGACTGGCCAGGGCCGGTCCGTCGGGGTGATCGAGATCGGGCGCGCCGGTCGGGGCGGCGTCGATCGAAGGCTCAAGGGTCATGGGCGGCGGGATCCTTCTGCGACGACACGGCGCCCCGTCATAACGGATTTGGACGATGGGAAAACCGCCACTTAGGCGTTAATGACCCCGGGTGACCCAGATCGATCCTCTCGCCCGCGACCTCGCCTCCGGCGCCCTGCCCGTCATCCTCGCGGAGATCGCCGAACAGGCGGCCGAGGTGATCCTGCCGTTCTGGCGCGCCGAGCACGAGGTCTTCTCCAAATCGGACGAAAGCCCGGTGACCGAGGCCGACCGCAAGGCCGAGGCGCTGATCCTGAAATGTCTGGCCAGGCTGTACCCCGACATCCAGGTGGTGGCCGAGGAGGCCTGCGAGGCCGAGGGCCTGCCCGATGCGGCGCATGCCCGCTTCTTCCTGATCGATCCGCTGGACGGCACCAAGGGCTTCATGAGGGGCGGCGAGAGCTTCACCGTCAACATCGCCCTGATCGACGACGGCCGGCCGGTGGTCGGGACGGTGGTGGCGCCCGCCATGGGCGTCAGCTGGCGCGGCGGCCCGGACGGCGCCTTTCGCCGCCAGAAGGGCGAGGACTGGCGCGCGATCCGCGTGCGAGCCCGGCCCGAGACCAACGCCTCCGCCGTGGTCAGCCACTCCATGACCGACGAGGAGGCCCAGCGCCTGGCCAATCGCCACGGGTGCGGGGCGTGGCAGGGAGCGGATTCGTCGGTGAAGTTCTGCCTGGTCGCCGAGGGTCGCTGCGACGTCTATCCGCGCACCGGCCCGACCATGGAATGGGACACCGCCGCCGGCCAGGCCGTGCTGGAGGCCGCCGGTGGGCGGATGGTGACCCCGGAGGGCGACCGCTTCGCCTATGGCAAGCCCGGCTTTCGCAACGGCGCCTTCGTGGCCATGGGGGCCTGAGCGTCAACGGCGCAGGAGCGAGCCCTGGGAACGTCAGCGATGTGACCTTATGCCGGGCTGACTTGGGCAGGGCGGTCGGCCACAGGAAGATCATGACCCGTTTCGCCCTCCTGACTCTTGTCGCCGGCGCCTTGGCCGCCTGCGAGCCGATCGACACCTCGGCCCTGACCGAGATCGAACAAACCGTGGCCGACGCCCGTCAGACCGTCGAATTCGCCAACCAGCGCCAGGCCGAGATCGCCCAGGCGGTCGAGAACCCGCTCGGCGCGCTGCAGGCCGTCGCCGGCGCCCAATTGGCGCGGACCCCGACCGACCAGCCGGGCGTCTTCGTGCTGACCGACCTGACGACCGGCTGCCAGTTTCTGGCGACCTATGCGGAGGGCGCGGCGGGCCCCTCCTCCATCACGCCGCGCACCGAGCCGGGTCCGGACGGCGCGCCGGTGCAGCGTTGCCTGGGATCCAGCGAGAGGGCCGAACTGGCCGAGGCCCAGGCGGGGGGCTGACGGCGCGGTCGCCTCGGCCCGCGACCTGCGGCTGCATGGACATGACGGTGGCGATGAGCGACGGTTGCATCGACTGTTCCGCACGGCAAGGAGACGACCATGCTGATCACCGCCCTGTTGACCGCCATCGCCGTTCAGGAGGCCCCGGTCGTCCATCCGGCGACACCGCAGCAGGTCGAGGGGCGACGCTCCAGCTATGTGCAGGGGACGCTGAACGTCGCCGCCGGCGAGCGCGCCACCCTGAGGCGGAACCCAGACGGGACCTATGACCTGATCGCGGTCGATCGGATCGAGGTCGCCGATGTCCTGCCCCCCAGGGAAGGATCTCGTGACCTCCCGAACCAGGCCGAGGCCGGGACGCTGAGGTTCGGGCTGCAGGCTAGGCGGGACGTGGGCTCCATCCTCAAGGTGGAGAACGGCCAGGACCAGGGTTTGAAGTACAGCGGCTTCGTGGTGCGCATCGTCGGCGGCCAGCCGCGCGGCCCGGCCGAGACCTCGGTCTGCACCGTTCCCAGCGGCATGATGGGATTCGAGCACTGGCCGGAGCCGGTGATCCAGGTGGTGGTCGGCGGCCTCGAACGCTCCGACGACACCCTGCCGACCTGCCCGCCGCACGTGGAGGAGTGATCGGCGGCCTTTCATCAGGCGCCGGCCCGATCTCGCCGTCCCAAGCCTGTCCGATTGTTCACGAGCCCTGCGCCCCCGTCTGCGCCATGGTCCAACCCGGGCAGACCGGAGGAACACGGATGACGACATCACGGTCGATCGGAGCGGCGCTGGCGATCTGCGCCGCCTTCGCCAGCGCATCCGCCGCCGCGGCCGCGTCGCCGATCACCTCAAGCGACGTGATCGGGAACTGGACCCTCTCGATCACGCCTGCCGAGCGCCGGGGCATGAGCGTCTCGGTGGAGGAGGCGGACGGCGGCGAACCGGACCTGCCGCTGACCGTCACGGCGCGCACGGGCGGCGGTCTCCGCTGCGTTCTTCGGGGCGATCCGGCGGACTGCCGGCTGAAGGAAGGCGAACTGATCATCGTCATGCCCACCCAGTCGGGGGGCGCGCGGATGACCTTCACGATCTCAGACAGGACGCGCGACGGCTTCGCCGGCTCGGCCCGGTTCCGGGTGCGCTTTCCGCCGATCGGCGGCCAGGTCGGCGCGGTCACCATGACGCCGCGCTGACCCCCTAGCCGTCGCGCGTCGCTCTGCTAGCCTCCGCGGCGTACGGGGGAGGCCCGCATGAACGTCCTGACCATCCTGCGATCGGTGGAGGAGCTGCTCTATGAGGTCATGTCGTGGCTGCTGTTCTATCCGCTGACGCTGTGGAAGACGCTGCGGCGGCCGCTGGCGACCATGGCCTATTCCGACCGTGAACAGCGCGACAAGCCGGAGAAGCAGTATCTGGAGACCCTGAGCCCGCCGCTGTTTCTGGTGCTGAGCATCCTTCTGGCCCACGCCGTGGAGGTGGTGTTCGGGTTGAAGACGGCGGACGCGGGATCTTCGATCGGACGGCTGATCACCGAGAACGAGCAGGTGCTGCTGGGCTTCCGGGCTCTGATGTTCAGCCTGCCCGGCCTGATCTTCGCCGGGATGGCGCTGAAGCTGAGCGGCAAGCGGCTGGATCGGGAGAACCTGCGCGGGCCCTTCTTCGCCCAGTGCTATCTTTCAGGGACGACCGCGATCCTGGTCAGCCTGGGCACGACGGGCGTGCGTTACCCCAGCGAGGTCGCCACCCTGATCGGCCTGGTCGCCATCCTAGCGGTGACCCTGTGGTATCTGGCGGTGCAGTGGCTCTGGCTGAAGCGCGAGACGCCGCTCAAGCGCCTCGCCGCCGTGGCCGTGACCATCGCCGGCTTCGCGTGTTCGATGCTCTTGGTGGTTCTGAGCGGGCTGCTGATCGCCTGAGCAGCGGATGCTGAGAGATATCCGCCGCCAGCGCATCCCGATCAGCAAAACGCCCGCCGGAGCGATCCGGCGGGCGTCTGAATTTCAGGCCGACCTTCGCCCTCAGGCGGCGGCGGTGGCGGGTTGGGTGCCTTCTTGCGGGTCGCGCAGGACGTAGCCGCGGCCCCAGACGGTTTCGATGTAATGTTTGCCGCCGGCGGCGGTGGCGAGCTTTTTCCGAAGCTTACAGATGAAGACGTCGATGATCTTCAGCTCGGGCTCGTCCATGCCGCCGTACAGGTGGTTGAGGAACATCTCCTTGGTCAGGGTCGTGCCCTTGCGCAGGGAGAGCAACTCCAGCATCTGATATTCCTTGCCGGTCAGGTGGACGCGGTGACCGTTCACCTCCACCGTCTTGGCGTCCAGGTTCACGGCGATCTCGCCGGTGTGGATGATGGCCTGGGCGTGACCCTTGGAGCGACGCACCACCGCGTGGACGCGGGCGATCAGCTCATCCTTGTGGAAGGGCTTGGTCATGTAGTCGTCGGCGCCGCCGCCGAAGGTCTTCACCTTGGTGTCGATCTCGTGGGTGCCGGACAGGATCATCACCGGCGTGTTGACCTTGCCCACGCGAAGCTGACGCAGCACCTCGATGCCGTTCATGTCTGGCAGGTTGAGGTCCAGCAGAATGAGGTCGTAGTCGTAGATCTTGCCCAGATCGACGCCTTCCTCGCCAAGGTCGGTCGTATAGACGTTGAAGCCTTCCGACTTGAGCATCAGCTCGATGCTTTGCGCGGTGGCGCTGTCGTCTTCAATCAGCAGAACACGCATTCAGCCCCTCCAGGCATAAGCTTGGCCATTAACCCAGCGCCGGACGCTCGGGTAACCTTGCTCTCAGGTTAAGCTACCAAAACCTTAAGAGAGGTTAACGTCGTCGATTAAGGCGAATCGTAGGCTGATTTGCGAATCGCCGTCCAGCGCCGTTAACGATTCGAGTCAAAGGGTCTGATGGGTGCGCGACCGCAGCGGTGGCATGTCGCATTTCCGCTCGCATGGTCCGAGCCGTTTGGTTAGACAGCCGTCATGGAATTCCTCGCCTCTCCCGAGCTCGCCTCCCAGCTATCAGCGCTGGGCAAGGTGCTTATGATCGACCTTGTGCTGGCGGGCGATAACGCCGTGGCGGTGGGCCTGGCGGCCGCCGCCCTGCCGCCCGAACAGCGCAAGAAGGCGATCCTGATCGGCCTGGCCGCCGCGGTGGTGATGCGCATCGGCTTCGCCCTGATCACGGTGCAGCTGTTGGCCATCGTCGGCCTGCTGATGGCTGGCGGCTTCCTGCTGCTGTGGGTCTGCTGGAAGATGTGGCGCGAACTGCGCGAGCAGGCGACCCACGATCAGGCTGAGTCCTCCGAGGAGATGGAGGCGGCGCTGGCGGCGCACCACGGCGGCGGGGCCACGCCGGAATCCATGGGCATCAAGCGCAAGACCTTCGGCGCGGCGCTGCTCCAGATCATGATCGCCGACATCACCATGAGCCTGGACAACGTCCTGGCCGTGGCCGGCGCGGCGCACGACCACCCGTGGATCATGGTGTTCGGCCTGGTGCTGTCGATCGCCCTGATGGGGGTGGCGGCGACCTTCATCGCCCGCATCCTGAACAAGCACCGCTGGATCGGCTATGTCGGCCTGCTGGTGGTGCTCTATGTCGCCCTGCACATGATCTGGGACGGCTATCGCTCTGTGGTGGTGCGCACCGGCCGGCTGGAAGCGCACAATGCCGCGACGCCCGGCTGGCTGGATATCTCGCCGGAAGAGCGGGCCAAACACCTGAAGGGGGTGCGCACCGAGGACAGCGCCCTGCCGGGGGCCGGAGAGCCGACCGCGCCGCCGCCGGTGACGGTGACGGCGCCGGAAGCGGCGCCGGAGCCGGCCGGCGCCTAGGGTTCGCACGCATCTTAAGACCAGGCGATCAAACGGATCACTCCCTTCCGCTCATCCCCGCGAAAGCGGGGATCCAGTGGTTTGGGCGATCCGATCTCGATGAGACCCGGCCAACGACAATCCAAAGCCCTCTGAGCACGAAAAGAACTGGGTCCCCGCTTTCGCGGGGATGAGCGGTATTGAGTGTGGCCCGGCGCGGCCGCCGCCACTTTTCACTTGCGGTCTTTTCGTCGCGGGCCTGAATTGCGCCGTCGCAAATCGGGAAGCCCGCCATGATCGATCGTCGCCGCCTGTTGATGTCCGCCTCCGCCGCCGCCGCTTTCGGAGGCGTGGCGGGCCAGGCCCTGGCCCAGACGGCGCCGGCTGCGGCCGCGTCCGCCGGCGCCGGCGACGCCGCGCTGAACGCCCTGATGGACAAGATCTTCCAGGAGCAGCTGATGAGCTCTCCGGAATTCCTGACCAGCCTGGGACTGGACAAGGGGCCGAACGCCGAGGCCAAGGCGCGGCTGGACGACCGGTCCCAGGCCAAGATCGACGCCGACAAGGTCAAGTTCCGCGCCGCCGCCGCCGAGGCCAAGGCCATCGATCGCGACAGCCTGTCTCCGCGCTCGCAGGTCTATCACGACACGATCAACTACTTCGCTGACACGGTGATGATGGGGTACGACTTCCCCTATGGCGGCGGCTTCTTCCCCTCGCCCTATACGATCAGCCAGTTGGGGGGGTCGTACCAGTCGGTGCCCGATTTCCTGGACAGCCAGCATTCCATCGACACGGCGGCGGACGCCGAGGCCTATCTGTCGCGGCTGGAGCAGTTCGGCATGGCGATGGATCAGGAGACGGCGCGGATGCAGGCCGAGTTCGGCGCCGGAGCCGTTCCGCCCGACTTCGTCATCGACCGCGCCACTGGCCAGATGGACGGTATCCTCAACACCCCGACCGCCGAGCTGACGCTGGTCCGATCCGTCGCCCGGCGGGCCGAGGAAAAGGGCATCGCCGGCGACTGGGCCGCGCGCGCCGAACGGATCGCGGCCGACAGCGTGATGCCGGCCCTGCGCCGCCAGCGCGACACCCTGTTCGCCCAACGCCCGAACGCCACGCACGACGCCGGCTGCTGGCGCCTGCCGGACGGCGACGCCTATTACGCCTACGGCCTGCGCTACTACACGACCACCGACATGTCCGGCGAGGACATCCACCGCATGGGTTTGGAGCAGGTGGCGGAGCTGTCATCCCGGGCCGATGCGCTGCTCAAGGCGCAGGGGCTGTCCCAGGGGTCGGTGGGCGCGCGGATCCGCGAGTTGAGCAAGGATCAGCGCTACGTCTATCCGAACACCGACGCGGCCAAGGAAGAGCTGCTGGCCGATCTGAATACCCAGATGCGGGCGGTCGAGGCGCGGATGCCGGAATATTTCGGACGTCTTCCCAAGTCGCCGGTCGAAGTCAGACGCGTGCCCAAGGACATCGAGGCCGGGGCGCCGGGCGGCTATTACCAGTCGCCGGCCCTGGATGGGTCGCGGCCGGGCGCCTATTACATCAACCTGCGCGACACGGCGGAGTGGCCCAAATGGACCCTGCCGACCCTGACCTATCACGAGGCGACGCCGGGCCATCACTTCCAGATCGCTCTGCAGCAGGAGAACGACGCCGCGCCCATGCTGATGAAGGTGCTGGGCTTCTCCGCCTATTCCGAAGGATGGGGCCTGTACGCCGAGCAGCTGGCCGACGAGATCGGCATGTACGAGAACGACCCTCTGGGCCAGATCGGTTACCTGCAATCGCTGATGTTCCGGGCGGCGCGCCTAGTGGTCGATAGCGGCCTTCACCACAAGCGCTGGAGCCGCGAACAGGGCATCCGCGACATGGTCGAGACCCTGGGCGACCAGGAGAGCGCCGTCACCACTGAGGTCGAACGCTACGCCGTGTGGCCGGGCCAGGCCTCCAGCTACAAGGTCGGCCATTCCGAATGGGTGCGGCTGCGCGAGGAGGCCAAGGCCGCCCTGGGCGACCGCTTCGACATCAAGGGCTTTCACGACACCGGCCTGGAAGCCGGCGGCGTGCCGCTGACGGTGTTGGAGCGGGTGATCAAGGACTGGCAGGCGGGGGTGGCGTAGGACATCTCCCTCCCCCGAGGGGGAGGGTGGGCGCGCCGCGACCGGGTGGGGGCGGGTCAAGATCCCGCGACAATAGTCCAGCGCCGCTCCCACCCGGTCGCCGCTGTCGCGTCGACCGCCCTCCCCTGCTCGGGGAGGGAGAACGTCAGCCGTCACACCTCCGCCGCCAGACCTTCGCGTTCCCTGAGGCAGTTGTGGATGGCGGTGGCGGCGACGGCGGCTTCGGCGGTGGCGACGGCGATCTGGTTCAGGCCGCGCACCACGTCGCCGGCCGCGTAGAGGCCTGGGACGCTGGTGGTCTGGCGCAGGCCCACTTCCAGCCGGCCGTCCTCGCCGCACTCGGCCCCGATGGCGTGGGCGAGGCCGGCAAGCGGGTGGGTGCCCAGGGCGGAATAGACGGTGTCGAAGGGTCGGGCCTCGCCGCCCCAGCCGAGCGCCGTAACCCGGTCGTTCTCGATGGTGACGTCCTCGATCGAGGTCTCGACCAGGGTGACGCCGAGACGGTCCAGTTCGGCGTGGTCGGCGCCCGACAAGGCTTCCGGCGCGGCGATGTGGATCAGGGTGACGCGGTCGGAATAGGTACGCAGAAAGGCGGCCTCGCGCACGCCCTTCTCGTCCTCGCCGATCACGGCGATGGCCTGGCCGGTGGCTTCATAGGCGTCACAGATCGGGCAGATGCGGATCAGGCCCCGCGCGATGCCGCGCTCCACCCCCGGCAGATCGGGATGGTGATCGACCACGCCGGTGGCGAGAAGGACGGCGGGGACGCGGAGGGCGCGCCCGTTGAGCTCGGCCTCGAAATCGTGCTCGCCGAGGCGGGTGAGGGCGGTGACCTCTCCCGCCTCGATGACCGCGCCGTACTCCTCGGCCTGTTCGCGCATGCGGTTGAGGATGGCCTCGCCAGTGATGCCGCGTGGAAAGCCCGGCATGTTGTGGCTGACCGGGATCCAGCAGGCGCGCGGCTCGCCGCCGTCGGCGACCAGAACGCGGCGATGAAAGCGGGCCAGATAGGTGGCGGCGGTCAGGCCGGCGGGGCCGGCGCCGATGACCAGGACTTCGGGGTCGTCACTCATCCGACGGTGCGCCACGTGGTCGGCCACAGGTCGGACGGCACGCCCCAGCATTCGCTCATCGAGGCCTCCCGGATCAGCACGAAGGCCCGGCCGCTCCAGACCCAGGCCTGATCGACGCCGCAGTCGCCCAGGCCCCGGCCCTTGTTGAAGGCGGCGATGGTCCGCGTGTCCGGATCGTACGCCGCATTGACCAGCACATTGTCCGCCTCGCCCGTGGCGCCGGCGAAGACGGCCGGACGCGGGTCGCGACCGCCCTCGCCCGTGATCCAGTAGGCCGTACCGAAATTATAGGCCCCGGCGAAGCAGGACACGCCCCACAGTTCGACCCCGTCGCTGAGACGCGCCACGGTCGGTCGGGTGAATTCGGCGTCGAGGTGGCTGACGTCCGCGGCGCATTCCAGCACCGCCGGATCACGCGCTAGGCTGTCGGGCAGGACCGGAACATCAGGCAGGCCCACCTGGCTGACGGCGGGCGCGACCGGCACCCGCGGCAGGGAGGGCGGCGAGGGCACGGCGCCGGCCGGACGCTCATCGCCGCGTCGGATCAGGGCGGTGGGGGTGTCGAGACGGCCTTGGCGCTCGTCGATCCACAGCAGGGCGGCCGAGGCGCCGGACAGGGAAATGGCGACCGCCTCCTCGCCAGCGCCGAGCGTCATCGCCTCGCCCTCGGCCATGGCGCGGATCAATTCGGGGGTCTCGGCCTGAACCACGCCCAGCGGCGGATCGTCCGGGTCGGCGTCGCGCTGTTCAGAGACCGGAAAGGTGCGGTCGTCGATCTGGATGGTCAGGGATCGGTCGCCGGACTCCGGGGGCGGAAACAGGCCGACGGTGACGCCCGGGAGCGCATCCGGCCCCGGCTGAATGGCCACGCGGACGAAGCCCATCCCGTCGTCGCCGGGACCGATCGCGGCGCAGGCGTTTCCATTGTCGCAGGCCACGATCCAGTCGCGGAACTTGCGCTTCTCGGCGGGCATGCCGGAGGCGGCGGTTGCGACGGCCTGATCGTCGGGCGTGGCCGGGCGCGAGACCGTTTCCGCCGTTTCGGACTGGCAGGCCGCCAGCAGGGCCGCCAGAGCCAGCATCATCGTCGGCATCGCTCTCATCCCATCCCCCGTTTTTCGGCCACGACCTTGCCGCTCTGCGGGAGCGGGCGCAATCGCCGTCAGGCCTTGCGCAGCTCCTCGGGCCTATGGGCGGCGCGGGCGCCGGTCTTGTTGCTCTCGACCAGATACTCGGGGTGATCCCTGGAGGCGGCGACCTTGTGGCCCTTGATGTGGGTCTCACTGATGAGCTTCTTCACCACCTTGCCGGTGGTGGTTCCCTGACTGTGATCCCATTTGACCGTGTCGCCGGCCTTGAAGGTTTTGTCGGTCATGTTGCGGCCTCCTCGTCGTCCAGATCGGCCATGACGGCCCGCATCAGCTCGGCGTCGACGAGGGTGGGCGGCTCTCCGAACCGGCGGGTCCAGCAGTCGGCCAGTCTCTGCTCGTCGTCTGTCATACGCATCACTCCAACGCCTACCGAGCGACAGGAATGGGCGAAGCGTGATTCGGGTTTCAGCTTGGCCGTGGCGGCGCCGGGCTTTGCGTGGGCGAGGGCGGCCCGCTATACCGCCGCCACCCCTCCCGGAACCTTCACGAAAAGGCGCAACGCATGGCCAAGATTCAGGTCGAGAACCCCATCGTCGACATCGACGGCGACGAGATGACCCGCATCATCTGGACGATGATCAAGGACAAGCTGGTCTTCCCGTTCCTGGACCTGAAGCTGGACTACTACGACCTGGGCATGGAGAACCGCGACGCCACCGACGACCAGGTGACGATCGACGCCGCCCACGCCATCCAGAAGCACGGCGTCGGCGTGAAGTGCGCCACCATCACCCCGGATGAGGCGCGGGTCGAGGAATTCGGCCTGAAGAAGATGTGGAAGTCGCCGAACGGCACGATCCGCAACATCCTGGGCGGCGTGGTCTTCCGCGAGCCGATCATCTGTTCGAACGTGCCTCGCCTGGTGCCCGGCTGGACCCAGCCGATCGTGGTCGGCCGCCATGCGTTCGGCGATCAGTACAAGGCCACCGACTTTCTGATGCCGGGCGCCGGGACCCTGTCCATCAAGTTCGTGGGCGACGACGGTCAGGTGATCGAGCACGAGGTGTTCAAGTCGCCCTCGGCCGGCATCGCCATGGGCATGTACAATCTGGATTCGTCGATCCGCGACTTCGCGCGGGCCAGCTTCGCCTATGGCCTGAACCGCAACTATCCGGTCTATCTGTCGACCAAGAACACCATCCTCAAGGCCTATGACGGGCGGTTCAAGGACATCTTCCAGGAGATCTTCGACGCCGAGTTCAAGGCCGAGTTCGAAGCGCGCGGCCTGACCTATGAGCACCGGCTGATCGACGACATGGTGGCGGCCGCCATCAAGTGGTCGGGCGGCTTCGTCTGGGCCTGCAAGAACTACGACGGCGACGTGCAGTCCGACGTGGTGGCGCAGGGCTTCGGCTCGCTGGGCCTGATGACCAGCGTGCTGATGACGCCGGACGGCACGGTTCTGGAGGCCGAGGCGGCGCACGGCACCGTCACCCGCCACTATCGCCAGCACCAGAAGGGCGAGGCCACCTCGACCAACTCCATCGCCTCGATCTACGCCTGGACGCGCGGCTTCAAGCACCGCGGCAAGCTGGACGGCAACCAGGCCCTGATCGATTTCGCCGAGACGCTGGAGAGCGTGGTGGTCGAGACGGTCGAGGCCGGCCACATGACCAAGGACCTGGCGCTGCTGGTCGGTGATCAGCAGGGCTGGCTGACCACCGAAGGCTTCATCGACAAGGTGGCGGAGAACCTGACCAAGGCGATGGCTCAGTAAGCGGCGCTGTCGCGAGCGACGCGGTCGCTCGCTGCTTCAGCGCGGGTTGTGGAAAGGCTCGTCGGAGGGATCCGG
>CAXBPJ010000004.1:0-14018 GCA_963977325.1 uncultured Brevundimonas sp.
CTTTCCCAAGTCGATCTTCGAGAATGTCGCCTATGGGCCCAAGATCCACGGGCTGACGGCGAACAAGACCGAACTGGCCGACCGGGTCGAGGTCAGCCTGAAGCGGGCCGGTCTGTGGAAGGAGGTCGCCGACCGCCTGGACAGCCCTGGCACCGGCCTTTCGGGCGGCCAGCAGCAGCGCCTGGTCATCGCCCGCGCCATCGCGGTCGAGCCCGAGGTGATCCTGATGGACGAGCCCTGCTCGGCGCTGGACCCCATCGCCACTGCGCGGATCGAGGAGCTGATCGACGAGCTGCGCGAAGAATACTGCATCGTCATCGTCACCCACTCGATGGCCCAGGCGGCGCGGGTCTCGCAGCGCACCGCCTTCTTCCACCTCGGCCGACTGATCGAGGTCGGGCCGACCGAGGACATCTTCCAAAACCCGCGCGAGCGTCGCACGCTCGACTACATCACCGGCCGCTTCGGCTGAGGACCCGAACATGAACCAGCACACCGTCAAGGCCTACGGCGACGAACTGGACCAGCTCACCGCCGAGGTTGTCCGCAGGGGCGGCATGACCGAGGCCCAGGTTTCGGACGCCATCGACTCCATCGCCCGGCGCGACGTCGCCCTGGCGAAGTCCGTGATCGAGCGCGACGAGAAGCTCGACGCCCTGCAGCACGAGATCGAACGCAAGGCCATTCGCCTGATCGCCCTGCGCCAGCCCATGGCCTCGGACCTCCGCAAAGCGCTGGCGGCGATGAAGATCGCGGTCGATCTGGAGCGCGCCGGCGACCTGGCCAAGAACATCGCCAAGCGCGGCCTGGCGCTGATCGACGGCGAGCCGATGACGCCGCTGACCCGCTCCATCGTGCGCATGGGCCAGCTGGTCTCGACCCGGCTGAAGGAGGTGCTGGACGCCTACACCACCTCCGAGGTCGAGGGCGCCATCGCGGTGTGGAAACACGACGACGACATCGACGAGCACTACAACGCCCTGTTCCGCGAGTTGCTGACCTACATGATGGGCGATCCGCGCACGATCGGGGCCTCGACCCATCTGCTGTTCATGGCCAAGAACCTGGAGCGGATCGGCGATCACGCCACCAATCTGGCCGAAACCATCCACTACGAGATCACGGGCGAGGAGATCGCCGGTGATCGGCCCAAGTCCAACACCACCGCCGAGGACATCGGCGATCCCTACACCGCCACTGAAATCGGAGACCGGGGATGACCCCCTACATCCTGCTGATGGAGGACGAGGACGCGCTCGGCGAACTGGTCCGCTACAACCTTGAGAAGGAAGGCTACCGGGTCGTCGTCGCCCAGGACGGCGACGAGGGCCTGCTGCAGATCGACGAGCAACTGCCGGACCTGGTGCTGCTGGACTGGATGATGCCCGGCGTCTCGGGCATCGAGGTCTGTCGTCGGCTGCGCGCCCAACCCCAGACGCGCAACCTGCCGATCATCATGCTGACGGCGCGCGGCGAGGAGACCGACCGCATCCGCGGGCTGGACACCGGCGCCGACGACTATCTGACCAAGCCCTTCTCGATGATCGAACTGATGGCCCGCATCCGCGCGGTGCTTCGCCGCATTCGTCCGGGCCTGGCGGATGATCGCGTCGGCCACGGCGACATTCTGATCGACCGCGTGTCACACCGCGTGAAGCGCGGCGAAAAGGACGTGCATCTGGGCCCGACCGAATACCGCCTGCTCGACTATTTCATGCAACACCCGGGCCGAGTGTTCAGCCGCGAGCAGCTGCTGGACGCCGTCTGGGGTTCGGACGTCTATGTCGAGGCGCGCACGGTCGATGTGCACGTCGGCCGGCTTCGCAAGGCGCTGGATGTTCCGGGCGCGCTGGGCGATCCGATCCGCACGGTGCGCTCGGCCGGGTATTCGCTGGACCTGGAGCGTTAGGGGACAGGCGCTTCCGGGTAGGGCGCCGCTAGTCCGCCGCTAGGTCAGTCTCTTTGGCCTGAGAGGCAGTCGGTGCGAATCTGGCGAGCATCCGCGGGTCCAGCGGCACACGTTTCATGACGACATCCGGCGTCACCTCGGCTCCGTCCTTGTAAAGCTGCTTGTTCACGCTGGAAGAGTCCTGTCCTGCGTAAAGGGTGCGGACGTAGGCCGGGCGACGGCAGTTGAGAATAGTCGGCGCTTTCAAATGCACCGTGGTGTGTCGTCCCAGACTGAAAATGGTTTCGTACCGTGCCAGAAATCTGTCGTCACTCACGCTATAGGCGCCGATATAGGACAGTCCGATCGCAATATTTGGAAAGATCAACTCGCGAAATCCGACAAACTGTCCATCCTCATCGACCCAGCCGCTGTAGCCTCTTCCCATCGAAAGGCACATGCCGACAAAGGCGGGCGCGACGTGCTTCCTCACGCGGGCCAGAAAGTCATAGGAAACCGCGTCATCGTCATCGAGCCGCAAGGTAGCGTAGGGCACACGGGCTTGGCCGGGGAAATGTTCGGAGAGCGTGGACCGTATCGCGGCTGTCGTGGCCGGTTGCATGTGACTGACGTCAGCCACCGGAAGCACCTGGATCCACGGATGGTCCGCCACCATTCGATCCAGATGCGCCCGTTCGTCATTCGGTAATTGATCTGACGTGAAAAGCAGCATCCGCACCCTGGCCGGGTCCAGAGCGGGAGATTGATGCTTCAGACTGTTCAGCGTGACATGCTCAAACAGCCGCGCTCGCATCCGCATGCGTTCGCGGCTGAAAAGTAGGTCTTTGGTTCGGTAGGATCGAACGGCGCGACGCGTGACCTTCAGGTCGTTGGCCGGGTTATAGATGCTGTAGCGAACGATCAGAAAGGTGAACATCACAGCTCGGGCACGCGGCGGGTCATTCAGATCGACTGAGACAGCAGAGCCCCGCCTAGACCAGGTTGTTCAGGCTGGCAATTAACTCTTACCGTTCCGGCTCATCGGCTTGGCAACGTCATCAGGCGCGTCCCGCGTGGGCGGAAAGCATGGCGGCATCGATACCGAGGCCCGCTAGGGCGCGGCGCCATTTGGAGCCGTGATCCTCATCGAACAGCACGTCGAGGCTGGGCTCGGCGGTGAGCCAGACATTGTCGGTCAGCTCTTCCTCGAGCTGGCCCTCGCCCCAGCCGGCGTAGCCCAGCACGAGGATGGCCCGCTGTGGCGCGATGTCGGGATCGGTCATGGCCGCCAGCGCCTCCTTGGTGGCGGTAATGGCCAGGTCGTCGCCGATCATCAGGCTGGCGTCGGCCACGCTCCAGTCGCTGGTGTGCAGGACAAAGCCGCGCTCCTTGTCGACCGGACCGCCAGCCAGCACCGTCTGGATCGGCGCGTGTTCGGCGCCTTCAACATTGAGCTTGGACAGCACGCCCGCCAGATCGACACCCGGCGCCGGCCGATCGAGGCGCAGGCCCATGGCGTGGTCACGCTGATGCGCGCAGACCAGGATGACCGCGTGCTCGAAACGTGGATCGCCGATGCCAGGCATGGCCACCAGCAGGCGGCCGGCGAGGGAGTCGAAACGGGTCGGGGCGTCGATTGCCATTGGGCGTGATCGTCCTTTCCGGTCTATCCTCCGGCCAAAGCCGACCGGGCGCAATGATCGAACGCGCGCGGGGCGAGTGCGTGGCGCCTTGGCGTGAGCCGGGCGCGCGCCTATGTCGCGGGCCTCGTCCCTCACGGCCGGACAGTTCCATGACCATCCAGATCGGCGACCGCATCCCCGACGCCACCCTGACCACCCCGACCGCCGACGGTCCCAAGCCGGTCTCGACCGCAGAGCTGTTCGGCGGCAAGACCGTGGCGCTGTTCGCCGTGCCGGGGGCCTTCACGCCGACCTGCTCGGCCCGCCACCTGCCCAGCTTTCAGGATCAGGCCGCAACCCTGAAGGCCAAGGGCGTGGATCAGATCGCCTGCGTGTCGGTCAACGACGCCTTCGTCATGGGCGCCTGGGGCGAAGCCTCTAACGTCGAGGACGGCCAGATTCTGATGCTGGCCGACGGCAACGGGGACTTCACCCGAAAGCTCGGCCTCAGCCTGGACGCTTCCAGCTTCGGCATGGGCGAGCGCTCCCAGCGCTATTCCATGCTGGTCGAGGACGGCGTGGTGAAACAGCTGAACGTGGAGCAGGGCGGCGAATTCCGCGTCTCGTCAGGCGACTATCTGGTCGAGCAGCTCTGACCCCCATTACCGACGTCTACGGTCCGGAGAAACGCAGCGCGGTGATGCGCCGCGTCCGGGGCCGCGACACCGCCCCGGAACTGAAGGTGCGCCGCCGCCTCAGAGCGCTCGGCGTCGGCTATCGTCTGGGCGGCTGGGGTCTGCCCGGACGCCCGGATATCGTCATGCCGGGCCGGCGTCTGGCGATCTTCGTCCACGGTTGTTTCTGGCATGGTCACGACTGTCCGCGCGGGGCGCGTGAGCCCAAGGCAAACGCCGACTACTGGCGCGCCAAGATCGGGCGAAATCGCGAACGCGACCGGACAGCGCTCGGCGCCCTTGAGAACTCAGGCTGGCGGACGTTGGTGCTCTGGGAGTGCGAGCTGAAAGACGAAGCGGCGCTGGATCGGCGACTGGCCGTGGCGACCGGTCAGGCGGCTTCGGTCTCGGCCTGAACCTCTTCGCGGGCGGACAGCGCCTGGGTCAGGGCGCCGAGCAGGCTGCCCGGGGTCAGCGGCTTGGACACGAACAGGTCCATCCCTGCCGCCTGGCAGGCGGCCACGTCCTCGGCGGCGCTGTCAGCGGTGACGGCGATCACAGGAGTGTCGCGGTTCACGCTGGTTCCGCCCCGCAGGCGGCGTGTGGTCTCGCGCCCGTCCAGCTCCGGCATGCGCACGTCCATGAAGATCACGTCGAACGGCTCGGCCTCAGCCGCGGCCAAGGCGGCCATGCCGTCGGCGGCCTGCACCGACTCGGCCCCGAACGGGGCGAGGATCAACTGGATGGCGCGACGATTGATCTCGTGGTCATCGACGATCAGCACGCGAAGGGCGCGTTCCTCGGCGGGGTCCGGGCCAACATCGTCGGCGTTCGGCGTGTCCGGTTCATCAGCTTCGGGCAGAGCATCGGAAAGTAGGGGCGCGGCCGCCTTGATCGGATTCAGCGCCCGCGCCACGGCGGCGCGTTGATCCACGCCGGCGAAGGGATCAACCGGTCGCGCCACCGGCTCGGCCCTGTCCACGGTCATCGACAGGGTGAAGACCGCGCCCTGCCCCGGGGCGCTTCGCGCTGTCAAACGCCCACCCATCAGCGCCGCCAGATCGCGGCTGATCGACAGGCCCAGTCCGGTGCCCCCGTGACGCACGGCGACGGACTGATCGGTCTGGTCGAAGGCGGTGAACAGGCGGGCGACCTGCTGGGGGGTCATGCCGGGGCCTGAATCCTCGATGTCGATCAACAGGGCCAGCCGACCGTCATCCTCGGCCCAGGACCGCACGCGGATCGCAAGGTGGCCGCGATCTGTGAACTTCAGGGCATTGGAGATCAAATTGTTGAGGATCTGGCGCAGCCGCATGGCGTCGCCAACGATCCATTCAGGCGTCTCGCGGCCCGCGTCGATGCGCAGGCGCAGGCCCTTGCCGGCCACGGCCGGCCGCCAGAAGCGGGCGGTCTGGCACAACAGGCGGCGCAGCTCCATCGGCTCGCGCTCGACCGTCATGCGCCCGGCGTCCAGCTTGGCCTGATCGAGCAGGTCGTCCAGCATGGCCTTCATCATCAGGCCGGCCTCGGTGATCAGCGCCGCCTTGGCCCGGGCGCGCGCATCAGACGAACCTTCGGCGTCGCGCTCCAGCTCGGCCGCGCCCGTCAGGATGGCGCTGATCGGGGTACGCAGATCGTGGCCGACGGCCGCAAGGAAAGCGGACTGGGCGCCCATGCGCCGTTCGGCCTCCTCGCGACGCTGCTGGCTGTCCAGTCGCGCGGCCGTCTCGGAACGATAGACGTCGTTCATCGTCCGCCAGGTCCACAGGCAGTAGATGCTGAAGGTGACGCCGCAGATCAGGGTGGCGACCACGAAGGGCGCGGGAGCCCCGACGCGCGTCATGAACCAGGCCCCAAGGCACAGATACAAATACTGAGGCCCGGCCGTCGCCAGCAGGGCGCGCATGGAGCCGACTGAATGCAGCGTCGAATACAGCGCACCGCCGCAGAGCAGGGCCGTGGCGCAAAGCCCGCCCATGACTCCACCGGTCAGCCACAGGGGGATCGACAGGGCGCCGAAGCTGGCGCCCGACAGGAACAGCGCCGCCATGCCCATGGCCATGCGACCGGACGTGACCTCCCGCCCCTTGGCCGCCGCCGACAGGGCCAGATGTTCCAGCCCCTGGGCGATCACGAAAGCGATTAGCCAAGGCAGGGTCTGTTCGAAGCCGAGGACCGGGGAGAAGATGATGGCGGCGGCGGTGGAGACGGTGGCGCGCTGCATCCAGCCGCGCTGGCGCTGTTGCAGCGCGCGCGTCCAGCCGGTCATCTCCGCAACGTCGATCGCCGTCATCGCCCCGCCATCACCGTGGGCCGCTCACTCAGGGGCTCGAACTGGCCCAGCGGCTCCATGGCCCATGATGACAAAGATGGCCTAACGTGGAGTCAACGCGCGCCCACGGCCTCGGCGACGCTAACGAAGCCGTCGGCGCGCAGCCGTTCGGCCAGGTCCTGCTTAATGCGCGCGACCAGGCCAGGCCCCTCGAACACCAGGGCGGAATAAACCTGCACAGCCGAGGCTCCCAGGCGGATGCGGTGGTAGGCCTCCGCCCCGCTGTCAATCCCGCCCGCCGCGATCAGGGGCAAGCGTCCCCCGGCCGCGTCGGCGGCGGCCTGTAGGGCGCGGCGAGCGATCGCCGCCATCGGCCGGCCGGACAGCCCACCGCTCTCGCCCTTGGCAGGGGCGGTCAGGGTGTCGGGTCGTTCGAGCGTGGTGTTGGACACGATGAGGGCGTCGATCCGATGCGCGATCGCGGCCTCGACGATCTCGCCGATCTCCGCCGCCGTCAGGTCCGGCGCGATCTTGAGGAACACGGGCCGCAGTCCACGCGCCTCTGCCACCCTACCCAGGCCCGGCGTGTTGGGCGAGGAGATGTTGACGGTGACATAGTCGGCCAGGTCGCGGACCCGTCGCAGGCCCGTCACATAGTCGGCGGTGCGATCCTCGCTGTCCTTGTTGGCTCCCAGATTGGCGCCGACCACCAAACCGCCCGGACGCCGGCCCAGGCGGTCGGCGAAGGCGTTCAGGCCCTCGTTGTTGAAGCCCATGCGGTTAATCACGCCTCGGTCCGTCGTCAGCCGAAACAGGCGCGGGTGCGGATTTCCGGGCTGCGGCCGAGGCGTCACCGATCCGCACTCCACAAAGCCGAACCCGGCGCGCGCCAACCCCTTCAACGCCCGCCCGTCCTTGTCGAACCCGGCCGCCAGTCCGACCGGGTTGGGCAGATCCAGACCCGCCAGGCGCGTCCGCAGGATCGGCAGATCGGCACGGGCGTCTCCACCGCCCAGGCCCAGCTCCAGCGCCCGCACGGCCAGGCGGTGCGCCGTCTCGGCGTCCAGCCGGCGCAGGGCGGCGGTGGCGAGGTCGTTCAGGCTCATGTTCACCGCCAGGGGCTGGTGATGCGGCCGTCATCGCCGACCGCGAAGGCGTCGTCGCGGATCACGGCCTGGACCGGCAGGGCCCCATAGATGTGCGGAAACAGCGCGCCGTCGCGCGACGGCTCCCACACGACCGCCCCGCCCAGGCCGGTCAGGTCGACCAGAAGCAGGCGCAGGTCGTCCTGGCCCGCGTAGTGGCGTCGAGCCGTCTCCTCCAACTGATCGCGGGTGCTCAGATGAATGAAGCCGTCGGCGCGATCCACCGTCGAGCCCTCGAACACGCCGGCCACGCGCGCTTCCGCCCAGTCGGCGGCGTCCACGATCTTGTAGGCCGAGCTGGGGTGACGGCTCATGGCAGGGCCTCGATATCGGCGGGGGTCCAGAAGGCCTCGAAGGTCCAGCGATCGCCGTCGCGCCGGAACACAGAGACCGCGCCGGGCGGAAAGCCGCGCTGCAGCCGGTCGACGTCTGCGGGCGCCGCCCGACCCTCGGCGAGCAGATCGAGGCTCAAGGCATGGACGCCCGGATTGTGGGCCACCAGCATGAACACGCCCGCCCGCTCGACGGCGCCGTCTACCGCCCGCCGCAGGGTGTCGGGCCCGGCGTCATACAGGTTTTCGTCGCAGTCCAGATCGGCGTCCCCAAAAGTGGCCGAGGCGTGATCCCAGGTCTGGCGGGTGCGGCGGGCGGGCGAGACGCAGGCCCCGTCAGGCGCCAGGCCCCTGCCCGCCAGCCATCGGCCCATGGCGCGCGCGTCGGCGACGCCCCGCTCGGTCAGAGGCCGCTCCCGGTCGCCCTGGCCCGTCGGCGCGCGACCCGCCTCGGCGTGGCGCATGATGATCAGCCGGTTCATGCTTGGCGGCTTAGGGCCGTTCGAAGACGGCGGGAAGACGGCAGCACTCGCGCGCCGCCTGGTACGGGTTGCGGCGACGGCAGGGGCTTCAGCAGTTCGCCTAGCGCCGCCCGCGCCCCCAGGCCTCGCGGAGTCCGCGCATAGGTGCGACGCGCGGCCTCTAGCAAAACGATTCCGGCCGCGCCGGGGGCCACCGCCTGACCGATCCGCTCCACCGCGTCGGCCACACCCAAGGCCGGTCGCCACGGCGGCACATAGAGGGTTTGGGACCAGGCGACAGGTTCCAGATCGACCTCACGGACCAGCCGCTCCAGTTGTCCCCGACTGAACGGTCGGCCGTGGCCGAAGGGCGTGTTCTCGGCCCGGCCCCAGAAGCCGCCGCGCGCCGCCGCCACCAGGATGATGCGTCCGGCGGGGGCCAGGGCGCGCACCGCCTCGACCAGCATCTGGCCTGGAGCCTCAGCCTCTTCCAGAGCATGGACCATCAGGACGCGGTCGAACATGCCCGCGCGAAACGGCAGGCGGCCGTCCTCGACCATCACCGTGGCGTTGCGCCCGGTTTCGGGCCAGGCTTCGGCGCCCTGGCCCTGCGGCATGGCCGCAATCACCCGCCGCGCGCCGGAGAAGGCGTCCAGCCACGGCGTGGCGTAGCCGATCCCCAGCACGTCGCAGCCCATGGCCTGGCCCCAGGCGTCGTCCAGCCGGCGCGCCACCAGCCGCCGCACCAGCCGCCCGGCCGGCTCGCCATAGAAGGCGCGGACCTCGTCGATACTCCTGCGCATCACGCCACTATGGGGCCGGGCCGCCGCCGCTGCTAGACTGGCGGCCATGACCCTCGACGTGCGCCTGTTTCCCTGCCTCTCCGACAACTACGGCATCCTGATCCGCGATCGGACCAGCGGCGTGGTCGCCGCCATCGACACGCCGGAGGTGGAGCCCTATCGCGCCGAGATCGCGGCCAGCGGCTGGAACCGGCTGGACCTGATCCTCAACACCCACTGGCACCCCGATCACACCCAGGGAAACGCGGCGCTCAAGGCCGAATTCGGGGCGATGGTCGTCGCGCCCGAGGAGGTCACTCGTGTGGGTGAGGTGGATCGGATCGTCGGTGACGGCGACGTCGTCGAGGTCGGCGAAACCCAACTGGAAGTCACCGTCACGCCCGGTCACACCCTGGGCCACATTGTCTATCGCGACGCGGCAGGCGGTCAGGCCTTCGTCGGAGATACCCTGTTTCCACTAGGCTGCGGCCGGCTGTTCGAGGGGACGGCGGAGCAGATGTTCGACAGCCTCGCCCGGCTCAAGGCCTGGCCCGACGACACGGTGCTGTGGTGCGCCCACGAGTACGCCGTGGCCAACGCCCGCTTCGCCCTGTCTTTGGACGACGACCCGGCCCTGACCGGCCACGCCGAAACGATCTTCTCAGCCCGTCGCGAGGACCGACCGACCGTGCCGACGACCCTAGCCATCGAGCGTCGGTTCAACCCCTTCCTGACAGCGCCCGACGCCGCCGAGTTCGCCCGTCGACGCGCGGCCAAGGACGGCTTCAAGGGCTAGGGTTCAGCGCGTCAACCGCCCCAGAAGGGCCCGGGTCGAGGGATCGAGCCCATCGGACGGCGCGCCCGCCTCGACGTCCTTCATGATGGCCTTGGCCAGCACCTTGCCCAGCTCGACACCCCACTGGTCGAAGCTGTTGATGTCCCAGACTACCCCCTCGACGAAGGTCTTGTGCTCATAGAGGGCCAGCAGGGCGCCCAGGGTTTCGGGCGTCAGGGCGTCCATCAGGATGGTCGTCGAGGGTCGGTCGCCGGGGAAGGTCTTGTGCGGGGCCAGACGGTTGGCCTCGGCGTCGTCCGCGCCCGCGGCGATCAATTCCGCCCGCGCCTCTGCTTCTGACTTGCCGATCATCAGGGCCTGGGCCTGGGCCAGGGCGTTGGCCCACAACGCCGGTTGGTCGTGGCCGTCCTCGCCCTGTCTGAACACGATAAATTCGGCGGGCACCACCTCCGGACCCTGATGCAGTTGCTGGAAAAAGGCGTGCTGGCCGTTGGTGCCGGGTTCGCCGAACACCACCGGACAGGTTCCACGCGAAACGCCCCGGCCGTCCAGCCGCACCCGCTTGCCGTTCGACTCCATCTCCAGCTGCTGCAGGAAGGCGGGCAGGCGGCGCAGGCGGTGGGCGTAGGGGGCCACCGTCCGGGCGCGGCGTCCCTTCGCATCGACGTTCCACACCTGGGCCAAGGCCAGCATCACCGGCGCATTGGCCTCGAGCGGCGCCGAGCGGAAATGATCGTCCATCGCCGCCGCCCCGGCCAGCATCCGGTCAAACGCCTCGGCGCCCAGGCCGATGACGCAGCTGAGGCTGACCGCCGACCACAGGGAGTATCGCCCGCCCACCCAGTCGCGGAAGCCGAAGGTCCGACCGCATCCAAAGCCCTCGGCCCGCTCCGGCGCCGCCGTCACCCCGACCAGGTGCGGACGAATGTCGCCGCCGTTCAGCCCCGCCGCCAGCCAGGCCTTGGCCCGCTCGGCGTTGGCCAGGGTCTCCTGGGTGGTGAAGGTCTTGGACACCACCACGATCAGGGTCTCGGCCGGGTCCAGTCCCGTCAGGGCCTCGGCCATGTCGCCGTCGTCGATATTGGCCACGAAGCGCAGATCGATGGGGGCTTCCAGCGGCTTCAGCGCCTCCCACACCAGCCGCGGCCCCGGGTCCGAGCCGCCGATCCCGATATGAACCAGGGCGCGAATCCGCCTGCCGTCCGACCCCGTGATCGTCCCGTCGCGGACGCCTCCGGCATAGTCGGCGACCGCGCGCCGAGTCTGTTCAACCTCGCGCGACACCGGCTCGCCCAGGGCGGCATAATCCGCGCCGTCGGCGGCCCGCAGCGCCGGGTGCAGCACCGCCCGGCCCTCGGTGGCGTTGATCGCCTCGCCGCCGAACAGGGCCGCGCGCCGCTCCTCGACCCGCGCCGCCCGCGCCAGCGCCAGCAGGGCGTCCAGCCCGTCACGCCCGAACGCCTGTTTCGACAGGTCGAGCGTCAGCCCAGCCGCCTCAAGCGTCAGCCGCGCGACCCGATCGGGATCGGCCGCGAAATGATCGAGGATCGTCGCCCCATCTTCCGCGCTGGCCGCCAAGTCCAGGTCGCCCCAGGCGGTGTCGAGATCGGCGGATGGCGGCATGGGACTTGCTCCGGGCGGGATCGGGAAAGCTCCCGTTTACGGCTCGGGTCTAAACCGGGGCAACACGAAAGGTTCATGCCTATGTCCTGCGGACTTCTGATCGCCGCCGCCCTGCTGGTCACCGATCCCAGCGTCGCTGACGCCCATGCCGGCCACGCCGCCGCCGCGACTGCGCCGGCCGCCCCCCAGTCCGTCGCCACAGAGCCGCTGTTCGCCGACATCGTCAGCCGGTCCGAGGCCCTGCGCGCCATCGTCGATGGCTGGATGGCCGCTCCGGCCGCGCCCGACGCCGGCGACTTCGCCGCCTTCAAGGCCCAGACCGTGGAACTGGCCGCCCGCGACATGGAAGGTCACGTCGATCTTCGCGAGCGCGGCGTCGATGGCGACCTGAAATGCATCCTCAAGGGCATCGCCGAAGACATGCCGCTGAAGGTCGCCGCGGTCGAAAGCGCCGCCGATGACGCGGCCCGCCAGTCGGCCCTGTCCGAGCTGCGCTACCTGCTCAACGACAATGTCGAGGTCATCACCTCGCCCCCGACCCCGGCGGCGTAGGATCGTCGTCGCTGGCGCCTGTTTAGCCGGCGCGGTTCATCACAGCGACCACAGCGGAAGTCACAACGAACACGACGGGGTCGGCGTCGCGGCTAGGTCTGGGCACTCCGTGTGCGATGGCCTCAGGGCGGCTTCGCCGCCATCGGTTTAGCAAATGGCTTGTCGTCGGCTGGGGCGGTAACGCGCCTCAAGCCTCGTTGTGTTCGTCGTGGCTTTCGTCGTGCCCGTTGTGATGAACCTCACCCGAGGGGCAGACGCGGCCGGCCCGATGCGGCTAGAGACGCCGCATGGCCGCCGACTCATCCCGATCGCTCTACCCCGGCGCCCCGCCGGGGCTGGACGCCGCGCGTTCGCTGCTGGCCCGGACCTGGGGCCATCCGGACTTCCGGGGGCGTCAGGCGGAGGTGGTCGAGGAAATCCTGGCCGGGCGCGACGTCCTGGCCGTCCTGCCGACCGGCGGCGGCAAGAGCGTCTGCTATCAGATCCCCGCCATGCTGCGCCCAGGCCTGGGCCTGGTCGTCTCGCCCCTGATCGCCCTGATGACCGACCAGGTCGAGGCGTTGAAACAGCTGGGCGTCGCCGCCGCGCGGCTCGACTCCGGAATCTCCATGGACGACCGCTCGGCCGTCTGGCGCGCGGCCCAGGCCGGAGAGCTCGACCTGCTCTATGTCTCGCCCGAGGGCCTGGCCCAGCCGCACATGGTCGACCGGCTGCGCGAGCTGCCGCTCAGCCTGATCGCCATCGACGAGGCGCACTGCGTCTCCCAGTGGGGCCACGACTTCCGGCCCGACTATCGCGGCCTGGGCCGGCTGGTCGAGCTGTTTCCCGGCGTGCCGCGGATCGCCGTCACCGCCACCGCCGATCCGCGCACCCGCGACGACATCCTGGCGTCGCTGCGGCTGGAGGGCGCGGCCGTGGTGGTCGACAGCTTCGCCCGCCCGAACCTGCAGCTGGCCGCCGAGCGCAAGACCTCGCGCGCCAAGGGCGAGGCGCGGGTCATCGAGCTGGTGCGCGAACGCCGCGGCAAGTCCGGCGTGGTCTATTGCGGCTCACGCGAGGGCTGCGAGCGGATGGCCGACGCGCTCGGCCAGGCGGGCGTCAACGCCATCGCCTATCACGCCGGCATGGCGCCGCAGGAGCGCGACCGCCGGCTGGAGCGGTTCCTCGGCGAGGACGGGGCTGTGATGGTGGCCACCATCGCCTTCGGCATGGGGGTGGACAAGCCCGACGTGCGTTTCGTCATCCACCTGGACCCGCCGGGTTCGCTGGAGGCCTACTGGCAGGAGATCGGCCGGGCCGGGCGCGACGGCGAACCGGCCGACGGCGTCACCCTGTTCAGCCCCTCCGACATCGCCTGGAGCCTGAAACGGCTGAACGGCCGCCCGATGGCCGACGAGGTCAAGACGGTTCAGACCCGGAAGGTGCGCCAGCTGTTCGCCATGCTGGACGGCGGCCACTGTCGGCCCCAGACGGTGCGGCGCTATTTCGGCGAGACCGACGCCGGCCCCTGCGGCGTCTGCGACCTGTGCCTCGATCCGGTCCAGACTCACGACGCGACGGTTCCCGCCCAGAAGGCCCTGGCGGCGGTCCAGCGGCTCGGCGAGCGATTCGGGCGGGGCCGGGTGGTCGACCACCTGACCGGCCGCACCAAGGACGTCCAGCCGTGGGAGCAGGCGCTGTCCACCTGGGGCATCGGCTCGGACCTCGCTCCCGCCGCCTGGCGCGACCTGGTCGATCACCTGCTGTTCGAGGGCCTGCTGGCCGAGGATCCCAACGATGGCCGTCCCCTGGTCACACTCGGCGATCCGGAGGCGGTGCGCGCCGTCTATCGCGGCGAGCGGCGGGTCGAGACGCGTCGCGCTCCGGTCGCC
>CAXBPJ010000005.1:0-13973 GCA_963977325.1 uncultured Brevundimonas sp.
GCGCGGCTGCGCTGTTCGGGCGCGATGTGGCTGCCGGAGCATGGGGTGCTGGTCGCCGGCGACCTGCATCTGGAAAAGGGTTCGGCCTTTGCCGCGCGCGGTCAGATGCTGCCGCCTTATGACAGTCGCGCGACCCTGGACCGGCTGGAGGCTGAGATCGCCATCTTGAGCCCCCGCGCCGTCGTCCTGCTGGGCGACAGCTTTCACGACACCCGCTCGATCGGCCGGATGGCGGCCGAGGATCGGGCGCGGCTGGATGTCATGGCCGGAGGCCGCGACTGGGTCTGGGTGGAAGGCAACCATGATCGCGAGGCCTTGCTCGCCCCATCGCCACTGCCCGGCGTGGTGGTCGAGTCCCTGACGATCGGCGCCCTGACCCTGACCCATGAGCCGCTGCCCGAGCCTCACCCCGGCGAGGTGGCGGGCCACCTGCATCCCTGCGCCCGCGTGGTGCGACACGGCCGAGGCGTGCGGCGCGCCTGTTTCCTGACAGACGGGCGACGCATCATCCTGCCGGCCTTCGGGGCCTTCACCGGAGGCCTCAGCGTGCGCGACCCGGCCTTCCACGGCATGTTCGAGCATCCGCCTATGGCCGCCGCCCTCGGCCGCGACCGGGTGCACGCCCTGCCCTGGAGCGCCGTTGGCTGAGCGCGCGCTTGCCAAGCGCCGTCGCCCGCGTCACCGTCCGGCCATGGCCCAGCATCCTCCCGCCGATGGCGCCCGATACGCCTCGTTCGAGGCCTTTTATCCGTATTACATCCACGAACATTCGAACCGGACCTGCCGGCGCATCCATGTCGTGGGGACAGGACTGGTGATCGCGGCCTTCGTCATGGCCATCGTGACGCTGAACGCCTGGTGGCTGCTGGCCATGCCGGTAATCGGCTACGGCTTCGCCTGGGTCGGCCATTTCTTCTTCGAGAAGAACCGGCCGGCCACGTTCAAATACCCGCTGTGGAGCCTGAGGGGCGATTTCCGGCTGTTCTTCGAGACGGTCTTGGGCCGACGGGCCTTCTAGGCCGCCCAGGCGCCGGCCAGGATTTCGAACGACCGGATTCTCGCCGCCGGATCCCAGATTTGGCTGGTGATCATCACTTCGTCGGCGCCGGTGTCGGCGACGAAGGCTTCCATGCGCGCGCGCACAGTCTCGGCCGATCCGACCGCCGAGCAGGCCAGGGCCTGATCGATCATGGCCCGTGCTGCGGGGTCCAGCGCCTCGGCGTAGCCGGGTAAGGGGCGCGGCAGCTTTCCGGGCTGGCCGGTGCGCAGGTTGACGAAGGCCTGCTGGATCGAGGTGAACAGGTCGCGCGCCTGGGCGTCCGTGTCGGCGGCGAAGACGTTGAAGCCCAGCATCACATAGGGCGCGGCCAGGCGCTCCGACGGCCGGAAGGTGCGGCGGTAGACGTCGAGGGCCCGATGCATCTCGCCCGGCGCGAAATGGCTGGCGAAGGCGTAGGGCAGGCCGAGATGCGCGGCCAGCTGGGCCCCGTAAAGCGACGACCCGAGAATCCAGATCGGCACATCTTGGCCCTCGCCGGGCACGGCCATGACCCGCTGGTCGGCCTGGGCCGGGGCGAACCAGTGCATCAGCTCCATCACGTCGTTGGGGAAGCTGTCGACATCGCCCGACAGAGTGCGTCTGAGCGCCCGCGCCGTGGCCTGGTCCGAGCCGGGCGCGCGACCGAGGCCCAGGTCGATGCGGCCGGGATGCAGGGCGTTCAGTGTGCCGAACTGTTCGGCGATCTGCAGCGGTGCGTGGTTGGGCAGCATGATCCCGCCGGCGCCGACGCGGATGGTCGAGGTGCCCGCCGCCACATGGGCGATCACCACGCTGGTCGCGGCCGAGGCGATGCCGGGCATGGAATGATGCTCGGCCAGCCAAAAGCGCTTGTACCCAAGCGCCTCGGCGCGCCGGGCAAGCGCCAGGGTGTTGGTCAAGGAGGCGGACACGTCCGACCCCTCGGCCACGGGCGATAGATCAAGAACGGACAGGGGAATGCGCGGGGAGGTCATGGCAGCCATATGGGGTACGTCCCCAGCGACCCAAGCCGGAGCCAATCGTGGCTTTCTCGCGTCAGGGGGTTGGCCTCGCCTGAACGGCGCTGCTACCCCAGGCGGATGGAAACCGGCGCCATCATCTCCCTCGCCCTCTACTTCCTGCTGATGCTGGCCATCGGCGTCTATGCCTGGAGAACGTCCACCGGCGACGTCGAGGGTTATATGCTGGGGGGGCGGAAGCTGGGGCCCGGCGTCACCGCCCTGTCCGCCGGCGCTTCGGACATGAGCGGCTGGCTGATGATGGGACTGCCGGGGGCGATGTTCCTGACCGGCCTGTCCTCGGCCTGGATCGGGGTCGGGCTCGTGCTCGGAGCCCTGGCCAACTATCTGATCGTGGCGCCCCGGCTGCGCGTCTACACGGTGGTCGCTGACGATGCGATCACCATCCCCGACTACCTCGACAAGCGGTTTCGGGACAAGTCGCGTCTGATCCGGATCATCTCGGCCCTGGTCATCGTCGCCTTCTTCACCCTCTACACCTCCTCGGGCATGGTGGCGGGCGGCAAGCTTTTCGAGAGCGCCTTCGGTCTCGACTATGGGCTCGGGCTGTGGGTCACGGCCGGGGTGGTGCTCGCCTACACCATGATCGGCGGCTTCCTGGCGGTCAGCCTGACCGACTTCGTCCAGGGGATCATCATGTTCCTGGCGCTGATCCTGGTCCCTGTCGTGGCCGTGACCTCGGTGGGAGGGCCGGGCGAGGTGCTGGACGTGGTCCGCGGCGTCGATCCGGAACTGCTCGACATGTTCCGCGACTTCAGCCTGATCGGCCTGATCTCGGCCCTGGCCTGGGGCCTCGGCTATTTCGGACAGCCGCACATCATCGTGCGGTTCATGGCCATCCGCTCGGTGCGCGACATTCCGGCGGCGCGCAACATCGGCATGGGCTGGATGATCGTCAGCCTGATCGGCGCGCTGGGCACGGGCTTCGCCGGCCTGGCCTACGCCACGCGCAACGGCATCGAGGTGACCGACGCGGAGACCATCTTCATCATCCTGTCGGACATCCTGTTCAATCCGCTGATCACCGGCTTCCTGCTGGCCGCGATCCTGGCGGCGATCATGAGCACCATCTCGTCCCAGCTGCTGGTTTCCTCCAGTTCTCTGACCGAGGATTTCTACAAGGTGTTCCTACGCAAGAGCGCCAGCCAGAAGGAATTGGTCATGGTGGGACGCCTGACCGTCCTGGCCGTCGCGGTCGCCGCGATCCTGCTGGCCTCTTCGCCGGACAGCAACGTGCTGGGGCTGGTGGCCAACGCCTGGGCCGGCTTCGGCGCGGCGTTTGGACCGCTGATCATCCTGTCGCTGACGTGGCGACGGATGACCCGGAACGGCGCCCTGGCCGGCATGATCGTCGGCGCGGTGACCGTGCTGTTCTGGATCTTCGCCCCGGTCGGCCCGGGCGGAGCGCCGCTGTCCAGTATCATCTACGAGATGGTTCCTGGATTCCTGCTCAGCCTTTTGGCCATCGTCGGCGTCAGCCTGATGGGCAAGGCGCCGCCCGCGCCGGTGGTCGAGACTTTCGACAGGGCCGAGGCGGAGTTGGCCGAGGCGCGTCGCCCCGCCGCCGGCTGACGCCCACGAAAAAGGGCGGCCCCCGGAGGGCCCGCCCCTTTATCCGTCGCCGTCGTCCGATCAGCTGAGGACGACGATGGCCACGCGGCGGTTTTGCGAACGACCTTCGCGCGTGTCGTTCGGAGCCACCGGCGATTCCGAGCCGTAGGAGATGGTCGACATGCGATTCAGGGCGATGCCGCCCTGGCTGAGGTAACGGCGCACCGCCTCCGCCCGCTGCTCGCCCAGTCGGACGTTGACCTCTTCCGGTCCGGTGGCGTCGGTGTGGCCCTGGATTTCCAGATAGACGTTCTGGTTCTCGGACTTCAGCCGGGTGGCCAGCTCGGCCAGACGCTGCTGGGCCTCGGGCGACAGTTCGTCGCCATTGACCGGGAATTTCACCGAGTCGTCGGACAGCACGACCTCATAGAGGAACTTGCCTTCGGCCAGCTGATGGGCGGCGTTGGCGCGCTGCAGAGCCTCGCCGGCGGTGCCCTCTACGCGGGCGACGCGGGTTTCGGTCTGGCCCAGGCGGGCTTCGGTCTGATCGACCCGGGCGTCGACGACGGCGATGTTGTCGCGCACGAAACGGTGGCTGGCGCAGGCCGAGGCGGTCAGGCCCAGCGCGACGGTCGCGCCGATCAGCGTGCCCGTGCGAAGGATGGATCGGTTCAAGATGGTCTCCTGGTTTTCCTAGGCGAGCGTCCAGTCGTCGCGCGCGGCGCTTAAAAGGCGAGCCGCTCACGGCCATGTGATGACGGGTATGGGGCGGCAAATTGTCCGGTTTGCCCCAGATCGGACGGAAATCACGGGTCGGTTGCAGACGCTGTTCAACCGCCGCGGATCGCCCTGATTCTGTCTCGATCACACGATCAACCTTGATGCGGAATGGATGATCTGCGTTCTCCGAGACGAAATACTCGCCGCCGGATGCTGGCCGCATTCGGCAGCGCCGCACTGCATGGTGGGCTGCTGTCGCTGATCCTGCTGGCGAGGCCGGAGCCGCCGGAAACCCTGCCGGTCGTTCAGGTCACCCTCGTCTCGCCCGAACCGCCGCCTCCGGCGCCTGGCGCGGGCGCGGGAGACGAAGGCGGCGAACCGGGAGGCGGAGGCGCGCCCGCAAAGGCGCAAGCAGCCGATGCGGCCGGCGCGGACGCAGCGGCTGAACCGCCAGTGGAGCCCCAGCCTCCGCAGGACCCGCCGCCACGCCCGGCTCCCGCGCCTGAACTTCGCCCCGCGCCCCGCCCCGACCCGCGGCGCACACCGCGGCGTGAGCGTCCCGCGTCCCCAGGTCCTCAGACGGCCGAGCTCAATGCGGAGGCCGCGCCTGCGCCACGACCCGCGCCGACCGTAGGCTCCGCCGAACTGGCCGGAGCGACGCGCGCGGGCTCGGGCGCCGGAACCGGAACGGGTTCGGGTCGCGGCTCCGGGTCTGGCTCGGGCGTCGGGGCCGGGGCGGACTTCGGCTCTGGATCGGGCGGCGGCGAGCGCTGCGACATGGTGCGGCGACTGCAGGACACCGTGAGGGCCTCGGCCAACGTCCGGGCCGAGATCGCCCGCGTCCACGCCTCGGCGCCGAACGGGCGGACGCCGCTCATCTGGAACGGCGCCTGGGTGCGCAGCGACGGCCAGGACGGCGAGGGGCTGGCGGCCGTGCGCCAGGCCATCGCGGTCGAGGTCGGTTTCGCTCCGGCCGCTTGCAAGGCGCCGCCGATGCGCGGCCTGGTGCTGCTGACCCTCGCCGACACGCCGGGCGCGCCGTCGATCGCGCTCGGGACCGGCGCGTGGCGCTGGAACGACCTGCTTCAGGCGCGGCGCTGATCCATCGCCCCTTTACGCGCGCCCGACAAACCCCCTAAGCCTTGGCCATGAAGCTCGCATCCCTGAAGTCCGGCCGTGACGGCCATCTCGTCGTCGTCTCCAACGATCTGGCCTGGTACACCGACGCCGCCCTGATCGCGCCGACGCTGCAGGCCGCCCTGGACGACTGGGAGCGTATCGAGCCCGATCTGCGCGCCCTGGCCGAAAGTCTCGAGCACGGCGGCGCGCCGCGCGAGCGGTTCCACGAGCGCGAGGCCGCCGCCCCCCTGCCCCGCGCCTATCAATGGGCCGACGGCTCGGCCTATGTGAACCACGTCGAACTGGTGAGAAAAGCGCGCGGCGCGGAAATGCCGGCCAGCTTCTGGACCGATCCGCTGATGTATCAGGGCGGGTCGGACGGCATGCTGGGCCCGCGCGACCCGATCCCCCTGGCCGACGAGGCCTGGGGCTGCGACCTGGAGGCCGAGATCGTGGTGGTGACCGGCGACGTGCCCCAGGGCGTCGATCCGATGGCGGCGCGCGACCACATCCGTCTGATCGGCCTGGTCAACGACGTCTCGCTGAGGAACCTGATCCCGGCGGAGCTGGGCAAGGGTTTCGGCTTCGTCCAGTCCAAGCCTGCCAGCGCCTTGTCGCCGGTCTTCGTCACGCCAGATGCTCTCGGCGACCGCTGGAAAGACGCCAAGCTCCACGGCGCGCTGGAGGTCGAGATCAACGGTCAGCCGTTCGGCCAGGCCGACGCGGGCGTGGACATGACCTTCGACTTCGGCGTGCTGATCGCCCACTTGGCCAAGACCCGACCTTTGGGCGCCGGAACGATCATCGGTTCGGGAACGGTCTCGAACAAAGGCGAGGACGGCGGCCCCGGCAAGTCGGTCAGCGACGGCGGCTTGGGCTATTCCTGCATCGCCGAGGTCCGCACCGTCGAGACGATCCAGCGCGGCAAGCCGGAGACCGCCTTCCTGCGCCACGGCGACACGGTGCGCATCGAGATGCGCGACGAGCGCCATCACACGATCTTCGGCGCGATCGAACAGGTGGTCGAGGCGACCTGACCATGGGATCTCGCCGATGGTCCGGGGCCGCCGCCGCCGTGCTGGCCCTTGCTGTGGGCGCGGCGTCCGGATCGGCGCAGGCCCAGACGCCGGCCGAGGACCCCGTCACGCGGCTAGAAGAGATCGTGGTCACGGCGCGCCGGGCCGACATGCCGATCTGGGAAGTGTCGGACGCGGACTCGACCGTCATCCTCGCCGGCTCAATCTCCGGCGTGCCCGAGGACTACGCATGGCGACCGGAGGCGCTGGAGGCCGCGACCCGTCGGGCCGATCATATCCTCTATCCCCAGCAGGGGCGGCTGTCGGTCGGCGATGTCCTGCGTCTGATCTGGCGGATCCGCACCGTCGCCGGCCTGCCGAAGGATAAGTCCACGGCGGACTATCTGCCCGCGGACATCCAGGCCCGCGTCGAGACCCAGATGGCGGACGCCCGCAACGACCGCTGGAGACGGCGCAGCCTGCTCAGCCTGGGTTTCGACCTGATGGAGAAGTCGGGTTACGACCAGGGCGGATCCGGCGCCGTGGACGTCGTCCGGCGCGCCGCCCGTGAAGCTCGTATCCCGGGCCGACCGGTGGGGGCGGTGCGGGGTGATGAGATCATCGACAACCTCATAACCGCTCCGCCGGAGACCTACGCGCCCTGCATCGAGCAGGCGGTGGGAGCCTCGGAGGCGGGGCCCCAGGGCGCGACGGCCCGGGTCGAGGCCTGGCGGGCGCGGCGCGTCCTCGAGGTGCTGGCCAACCCGCTGGACAAGGCCCTGAACGTCTGCTGGCCCAGCGGCGACGCCGATATCGCGCCCCTGCTGCGCAGCCAGTGGTCCGAGGCCGTTCGTCAGGCTCTCGACCGGCCCGGGGTCACCCTGGCGGTGGTGCAGCTTAGGGTCCTGGCCGAGCCGGCTGGGGTGCTCGACCAGCTCCAGTCCGACGGTCGCGAGATCATCGGACCGGAGTGGCGGGCGGACTGAGCGGAGCTGACGTGAGACCGGCGGCGAGCCTGACAGCCGTCTGCAGCGCCCGGTCCGCGGGGACCGCCACGTCCGGCCTCACGCCGACGCCTTCCCAGGCGCCGCCGGTCCGGGGGTGTCGCGCCTCGGCCAGGGGCATGATCACCGAGAAGTTCGGCCCGGCGTCCATCATGCCGCTGGGGTTGGCGCCGCCGCCGGTGGTCTCGCCGACGATCGTCGCCCGGCCCTCGGCGCGGAGGTCGTAGGCCAGCTCCTCGGCGGCCGAGAAGGTAGCGCTCGAGGTCAGGACATAGATCGGCTGGGTCGGGAAGGTGGGTCGGACCACCGCGTTGGACCAGCGGCGCTGGACGGCGCGCTCGGGCAACTGCTCGCAGGCATCCGGCCGCTCAGCGGGCGGCGGCGCGCACTGGCGGTGGTAGAGCGTTGCCAGCTCGACCGGCGCGGGGACCAGATGGCCCATCAGATGGTTCAACGCCGCCTCGCCCCCGCCGCCGTTCATCCGCAGGTCGAGGATCAGGCCGCGCGCGCCGGCGACCTCGGCCAGCGCGGAATCGATGGCCCCGGCCACGCCCGGATGCCCGCTGAAGCGGGTAAGGTTCACATAGGCGATGTCGCCATTCAGCTGGCGCACGTCTGCGAGGCCGAAGCGGTCGCGCGCCTCCATCTCGGTCACCTGCTCGGGCGTGGGTGGGGACGATGGCCCTTCGCCGTCGGGCCGTGGCCGTTCGCGCCAAAGCTGGAGATGCTTGTCTCGAGATGTCTCAAGGAGCACCCGGTTCACGGCCGACCGGAAAGCCTCGTCATCGTCCAGCGTCAGGAGCGTGTCCCGCTCGGACGCCAGCCGCGCGAGAATGTCGGGCTTTCGTTCAGTTAGGACATAGTGGTCGAGCCGCCGGACCAGCATGTCCAGCGCCTCGGCCCGGTCGGCGCGGTTCAGTGGCTCGGCCAGCACTGGCGAGGCGCAGGTCGAGGCCAGCAGGGCGATGATCATCACCTTCAGGGGCGAGCGGCTGGGCGGGCGGCGCATGGGGGGTCTCTCCATCAATCCCCAGGAGAGGCGCGCGGACAGTCTCGCAGATGCGACGGCGGGATTAAGCTTTGGTCATCAGGCGATCAGGCGACCGTCCAGCGCGGCCAGGCTGAGCGGGACGCGGCCGGGCGCGCAGGCGGCCTCGACGTCGATCAGTCGCAGCTCGGAAACGTCCTTCAAGCCCACGGCCTTGAGGCTGAGCGGCTGGATCAGGCCCAGGATGCGGTCGGCGGCGCCGGACGGCCCACGCAGGGGACAGAGCACGATCTCCACGGGCTCGTCGGTCTCGCCCATCTCGGCGGCGACAATCATCGGCCTGCATTCGCGAAAGGCGCGGGTGACCGCCCGGTGGGCGTCCAGTCGGCTGGCCCGTTCCCACAGCGGCAACCAGTGCACACCCCGCAACGAGCCGCCGAACAGCCGTTCCATCCAGGCGCCGGCCAGGCGGAATCCGAGGCCCGTCTCGGTCTGCTCGGCCATGAAAATCTGTGGCAGCAGGTCCGACAGCGCTGTCGGATCCAGGCTGGCGCGCGACGGAATGCGATGCGCCTCGGGTAGGTCGCTCCAGGCCTGGATGACCCGCCGTGTTCCGGAATGGGACATGATCGTCTCCTTTTCCGGTGATTTCGCAAGGCATGGGCCGTTTCCGCCGCGGGAGGTGAAACGGAAACGAAAGACTGTCGTGATCTGGTGCGGTTCTGGGCGGCCCCATTCTTGCTGGACGGCGTCCGACACAATTTCTGGGAGCCGATCCATGCGGGTAAGGACAAAGACCTGGTTGCCGGCCGCGCTCGGCGTCATCGCCCTCGCGGCCTTCGCCGGCGAGGCGCAGGCCTCGAGCGGACCGCCACACGGCGGTGGTGGTGGTGGCGGATGCTGCAAGCCGCCGCCCCCTCCGCCCCCGCCTCCGCCGCCTCCCCCGCCTCCTGGGCCGGGATGCTGCCAACCGCCTCCCCCGCCCGTGTGCTGCGGCGGCGGCGGCAATGTGAACGTCAATGTGAACGTCAACGCCAGCGCCTCGGCGCGGGCCGGGGCCAGCGCCCGCTCCAGCTCGACCGTCTATGTCGGCGGCGGCGGCGGAGCCTATTTCAACGTCGATCAGCCCTATCCCACGGTGATTTCGGGCCTGAACGTCGGCGCCGCGGCGGTGAACCAGGTGATCCAGGTCCCGTACGAGGAGATGCGCAGCTTCTACAAGCGCGTGGTCATTCAGGCGGTGTGCATCGACGATCGAAACGTGCCGCATCCGGCCAGCCAGGGGCGTCCGGACCGCGACGTGATGAGCGACTATGACGGCGAACTGTATCGCTGCCTGGCCGGCACGCGCCTGCAGTGGACCTGGGCGGAGTATGTCGACACCGTCAGCTTCGACGGCGGTGAAACCACCACCTGCGCCAAGGGCGAGGCCCTGTACCACGGCCGCGGCGGCAAGCTGGAATGCCGCACTCAGAAGCGCGAGCGGGACTGCAACGAACGCTCGCTGCTGCGCCGCTACGGCGCCGGCATCAAGGTGCTGGAGATCTACCGCGAGGAGATCGTCACCGCCTATCGCGAGGAGGTGGTCCAGGTCGCGGGCGAACAGATCACCGGAGCGTCGATCATGCTGGACGGCGGCGTGGGCGGCCGGGTGTTCTGATTGAACGCCGCGTTCACCCGAGGGTCATATAAGGCCCTGTAAACTTTGGGTATCGTCGGCTCCGTCGACGAACCTTGGGAACTCGAACGGCTCCGGTCCGCATGGACCGGGGCCGCTTTTCCGTTCACAGCCGCGTTCGCAGCGACCATAGCTCTGGAAACGCCCGGCGGTTCAGGGTCGAGGCCAGATAGTCGACGCCCGTCGTGCCGCCGGTGCCGCGACGGCGGCCGATGATCCGCTCCACCGTCACGACGTGCTTGTGCCGCCAGGTCAGCAGGGCGTCGTCCAGATCGACCAGCTTCTCGGCCAGCTGATAAAGCGCCCACCACCGCTCGGTGTCGCGATAAACCTCGAGCCAGGCCGCTTCGACCCCTTCGCTGGCCTCATAGGGCCGCGAGACGTCGCGGTTCAGAATGCTTTTCGGCACGGGCAGACCCGCCGCCGCCAGCTGAGCCAGGGCGTCGTCATAGAGGCTGGGCCGGGCCATCGCCTCGGCCAGAGCGGCGTGGGCCGCCGGTCTGTCCTCGTGGAAAGCGAGGAACTTCTCGTCCTTGATCCCCAGCAAGGCCTCCAGCCGCCGGAACTGGTCGGACTGGAAACCGGACGATGCGCCCAGTTCGCCGCGAAAACGCAGATAGTCTGCGGGCGTCATGGTGGCCAAGATGTCCCAGCTCTGGGTCATCACCGCCTGGATGCGGCTGACCCGGGCCAGGCTCTTGTAGGCCGGCACCAGATCTCCGTCCCGCACCAGACGCTGCGCCAGCCCCACCTCATGAAGGATCTGCTTCAGCCACAGCTCCTTGGTCTGATGGATGATGACGAACAACATCTCGTCATGCTCGTCGCTGAGCGGATTTTGCGCCCCCAGCATCGTATCCAGCGTCAGATAACGGGCGTAGGTCATGGAAGGGGGCGCTGCGGCCCGGTCATCGGCGTCGGTCGTCATGCGCCGGACCCTAGAAGGCGTCGCGGGCGCGCGCCAGCCGTGCGGTCGAACTGGCCGAGGTTTAGGCCCAGAGCGTCGAGCAAAGGATTCAGCACGCCGTCCAGAACAGGACCCAAGGGCGTCAGCAGCGCCTCGGCCGCGCTCGCCAGACCGCCGAGCCCAAGCCCCAGACCTAAGGCCTGAACCTCCACGTCCAGCCGTCCGAGCAGGGTCGAGATCAGAGAACGTCCGGCCTCCCGTGTACTGACGGTGCGGATTCGTTCGGCGGCGATGTCGCCTTCGGAGAATGTCAGCGACTGAAAGCCCTGATCGGCGATCTCGGTGTCGGCGCGCGCCTTGACCCGCGCCAGCCCGGAGACCGAGACCAGGGTCCCCTGTGTCGGCGCCAGGGGCCGCTTGAAATCCGACAGGGCCGCGTCGCCGCCCTCGCCGACCCAGGCGCGGGCCAGGCCGGGCCGCGCCTCCAGCGTCACGCGATCGGCCGGGCAATCGATCCCGGCCAGCCGCGCTTCGGACGCCGCCAGCTCAACCACCACCGGCAGGGTCACCTGAGCCAGACCGGCGAGGGACTGGGCGGTGCGCGCCCTGAGTCTCAACCGCGCCTGGGCGGTGCGGATCACCGGTTGCCCGTCGCCCGTCACCGCCAGCCAGGGCGACCCGTTCGGGCGTTCGCCGATAGCCAGATCGATGTCGAGGTCCGCCAGCCCAGCCCTGGCCCCCAGGTCGAGCGTCAGCTGGCGCTCGCCATTGCCGATCTCCAGAACTGTCGAGGCCAGGTCCAGCGCCGAGATTTTCACGCCCAGACCGGCCGCCTCCATCACCTCCCCCGCGATCAGATCGCCTATCGTCAGCGACCGCCCCCGGGTGGCGTCGGCGATGCGACCGACCGCCTGACCGGCCCTGTCGTCCCCTAGCAGCGTCTCCAGCACCGCAAGGGCTCGGCCCGCCTCGACCTTGCTGGCCAGCACCTGGTCGTATCCCGCCGCCTCGAGGCCAAGCTCGGCCTTCAAGGCGTCCATCCAGCGAAACACGGACACATCGGCGTCGGCCAGGGCCTCATAGTCCATGACGTCGATACTGATCTGCCCCCCGGCCATTCCCGACAGTAGCGCATTGGAGACGCCGCCCTCCAGTCTCGCCAGACGCGATCCGATGGAAAAGGCCGCGCGGGGCTTTGTCGCGATGCGAATGGCGGTGGCGCGTCGGGTGACCGTGACGGGCCCGAACCCCAAGGCTCGGCCGAAATAGAGGGGTGCGGTCGATGTCAGGGTGACGCGCGCGGCGTTCGCTGTCTCGGTCCGTGAAGGCGTGAAGCGGAGCCTCGGCTCGAGATCGCGCCTCGCAAGGTAGAGACCGGTCTCTGTCGTGACCGTCTCGACTCGACCGTTGGCTCCGGCGGTGGCTTGCGCGCCCGCCTGTGCGCGAGAGAGATCCGCGGCGGCGGTCAAGGCGGCAAGATCGGCCACACCCTGCAGTCGTCGGGCCTCAAGCGCCACGGTTCCGAGATCGACCGCGAGGGCGCCGAGAGCCGCCATCAGGCCCGACGCCATGGCTGCGATGACGGCTGTCGCCCCTCGCCGATCCAGCAGGAGCCTGCGCATCTCAGTAGCCCCCCGTGCGCACCACGGCGCTGCGAGCGATGACGGAAGGCGGCGCCGGGGTCAGGCGAGCCAGCATCATCAAGGGGTGGCCGCTGACATCGTATTGCACGTCGACTCGAATAGCCTCGGGGTCGCTGGTGACGGCGACGGCGGCACGCTCCGACGGCAGTCCGACCACGACCTCGCCTTCCCGATCCACAAAGGCCCGGGCCAGCAGTTCGCGCTCCGATTTGTCCAAGCCGCCCAAGGCCGCGCGGGCGCTCTCGGAGGCAAGGGACTGGACGCCGTGGGCAAGCCATAGCCAGCCACCCCACACCACCATGCTGGCCAGAAGCAGGATCAACAGAGGCGCGACAATGGCGAATTCGATTGCCGCGACGCCCTTGCGTCGCTGATAGAATCCCGGAGCGGTCATCAATAATATCCCGTAATTCGGGATACTACGCGCTCTTTCCCGTTTCTAGGAGGTTAAGGCCCTTGGTCGCCAGAACCGACGCGGCGCGGAAAGATCGAGCACGTCTCCGTCCGCAACGATGGTTTTCTCTCGCCACATCAAACTAAACCCCGAATCCACCAACGCGCCGACGGGCCCGCACTCATCCGGGGTCAGGTCGATGATGGTCATGAGATTGAGGGTGTCGGCTTCCGCCGACAGCGCGAGCGCGTCGTTGGGTGTGCGGTGATGATATCCGCCGGCGACCCAGCCCTGTATCCTCGGCGTCTCCTCGCCGCGATGCCGATGGAGCCGCGATTGGGTGGTGCAGACATAGCGGATGGCTCCACCCGCGAACCGCCATCCGTCTTCAACCTGCGCCGCTTCAAGGTCCGGAGCCAAGTGCAGCCAAGCCGTCATCTCTCCGGGGGTCTCTCGCAAGACGCGATCAATCAGAACCAGCCACTCTCCCGGTCTGTACAGAAATGTGCGCTGATGGCTGACGCCGAAGTCGGGCCGGCGAAATCCGCCTTCGATAACCCAGCCCCATGGCGTCGTACGCAGGTGTCGTAGCGCCGACCCCTGGGGTCGGCTCGCACGCACGCCGTTGTCCAGACGGTCGGTGACCATGTCGATCGCGTTGTGGGCGGCGGCGCTGTCGGTGTAGTCGCGCCAAGGCTTGCGCGAATAGCTGTATTTCCCGCTATCGACGATCACCTGTCTGCCGCCTTCGAAGAGTTCGAATGACAGGTCGTCGGCGTGTTTGTGGACATTGGAGTGATGGCCACCGGTTACCAGAAGCATCGAGGCCGTCTCGAGGGGAGTCGACGCCGTCGTGCGAATGATGGCGTAGCCGGCTTCGTCGTACATCCGTCCC
>CAXBPJ010000006.1:0-13692 GCA_963977325.1 uncultured Brevundimonas sp.
CCCCCTGAAAGGGCATGCCGCGCCGCGCCATCTCGGCGATGGTCGGGCGCACGATGCGCGCCACCACCTGGTCCTGGATCGCCTGCGTCAGCACCGGGGCGGGGCTGTAGGCGCCCATGCCGCCGGTGTTGGGCCCCATGTCGCCGTCATAGGCGCGCTTGTGGTCCTGCGCCCCGCCGAACAGCAGCGCCCGATGGCCGTCGGTGAGGGCGAACAGCGAGCCCTCCTCACCGTCCATGAATTCCTCGATTACGACCCGCGCCCCGGCCTCGCCGAACCGGCCGCCCAGCATGCGCTCGATCTCGGCCTCAGCGTCCTGACGGTCGGGGCTGATGGCCACGCCCTTGCCCGCGGCCAGGCCGTCGGCCTTGATCACATAGGGCGGCTTGAACACGTCCAGCGCCTGCCGCGCCTCGGCCAAGGTCTGATAGACCCCATACCCAGCCGAGGGGATGTCGTGGCGCTCCATGAAGGCCTTGGCGAAGGCCTTGGATGTTTCCAGCCGCGCCGCCGCCTGGGTCGGCCCGAAGCACGGAATGTTCGCTCGCGCCAGCTTATCGGCGAGGCCTTTCGCAAGCGCGGCTTCCGGCCCGACCACCACCAGATCGGCGGTCATCTCTCGGGCCAATGCCACGAGGCCGTCTGCGTCGTCGGCCTTGACGACGCGGAGTTGCGCGACCTTGCCGATGCCGGGATTGCCCGGCGCGCAGATCAGCTCGGTCACCAGCGGTGACTGGCTGATCTTCCAGGCGAGGGCGTGTTCGCGGCCGCCCGATCCGACGAGCAGGATCTTCATCACGCCCGAATGACCGGCCCCGCAGGACCGGTCAAGGTGCGAAGGCGGTTAAGCCGCTGGAGCGCCAGGCGCCGTCTCGCCTGGCGACAGGGTGGCCACGGCGTTCGGCGATGTCGGAGCCATGACGGTGGTCCCCGTGGGCGCCGTGCCGGTCCAGGCCGGCAGGGCCTGCAGCTGTTCGGCCGTCAGATTGGTCTGGAGATCGATTTCGCCGGCGGCGTCACGGTGCGAACGAACCTGGGCGATCGGAACCACGACCTCAGGGTCGCCCGGCCCTTCAAGCTCGATGACGAGATGAGTGACCTGGTTGTTCGCGTCGATGATCAGGGTCTCGACGTCGCCCAGATCTGTCGTCTCGGCGGAGAGCAGATCGGCATCCTCCAGCTGTTCTCGCGTCATGCCCAGGGCGACGGCGGCCTGGGTGGTGGCGATATCGGCAGAGGTCTCGTCGACCGGCTGGGTTTCAGCGCCCGGCGCCGGAGCCTGGACCACGTCGTCCTCGGTGTCGGAGCAGGCGGCGGCGCCCAGCATCAGGGCGGACAGAGCGGCGGCGGTGAGAAGTCGGGTGTTCATGGCTACTCCAGTGAGATCAGCCCAGCAGGGCGGAGGCGGCGAAGACGATGGCGGCGATCAGGCCGATCACCAGAATGATGGTCCAGGGACTGGCCGTGGGCTTGCGGCCACGACGAGCCAGATCGTTCTCGCGGCTGTCGCGGTCTTGCGGATCGGTCCCTGGCGGGTCGGCGGGCGGCATGAAGGGGCAACGGCGGCGCTTGAAGCCGGTTCCGATAGGCATTCCCTGGCCGCCTGCGACCCATTAGCATGGCGCCATGCCTCCCTCCGACGACTATGCCTTCGGCGGCCCCACGGCTGCAGCGCCGGAACCGGCCCGCCGCAACGATCAGCCGTTGTCGATCTCGGAGCTGTCCTTTGCCCTGAAACGAACGCTGGAAGACCGGTTCGGCCATGTTCGCCTCCGTGGCGAGGTGTCCAAGGTCAACCGGCACGGGTCGGGCCACGTCTATCTGACGCTCAAGGACGACAAGGCCTGTATCGACGGGGTGATCTGGAAAGGTCAGGTCCGAGGCCTAGCCGCCCAGCCGGAGATGGGGCTGGAGGTCATCGTCACCGGAAAGATCACCAGCTATCCGGCGCGGTCGTCCTATCAGATCGTCATCGACACCATGGAGGTCGCGGGCGCCGGGGCCCTGCTGGCGCAGCTGGAGCGACTGAAGGCTCGGTTGGCGGGCGAAGGGCTGTTCGAGGCGTCGAGGAAACGACCGATCCCGCGCTTTCCGGTAGTGGTCGGCGTGATCACCAGTCCCACGGGGGCGGTGATCCGCGACATCCTGCATCGACTGGCCGAGCGCTGGCCCTGCCGGGTCGTGGTGTGGCCGGTCGTGGTTCAGGGAGAGCCGGCGGCGGGTCAAGTGGCGGCGGCGGTGCGCGGCTTTGACGCCCTGCCCGCGACGGGCGGACCCATCCCCCGGCCGGACGTGGTGATCGTGGCGCGCGGTGGCGGCTCGGTCGAGGACCTGTGGCCGTTCAACGACGAGACCCTGGCGCGGACGGTGGCGGCGACGTCCATCCCGATCATCTCGGCCGTGGGACACGAGACCGACACCACCCTGATCGACTTCGTCTCCGACCGGCGCGCGCCGACGCCGACGGGGGCGGCCGAGATGGCCACGCCGGTGCTGGCGGAACTGGCCGCTGGGCTGGCGGAGCTGGATCGACGGCTGTTGGGGGCCGGCGGGCGACTGGTCGAGGAGCGGCGGACCCGCCTCAGGTCGGTGTCGCGCGGTCTGCCGCCTCGGGCGCAGGATCTGCTGGCTCTGCCCAGCCAGCGCCTCGACCACGCGGCCAGCCGACTGGGCGCCGCGCTGAACGCCAATGTGGCGGCGCATGAACGACGGTTCGCCGGGGCCGGACCGCGTCTGAACCGGGCGCTGCTGGATCGAGCCCTGGAGCGCAAGGGCGAGCGGCTGGAGGCGACTGCGGCGCGGCTGGGTCCCGCCCTGACAGCCCGGGCTGCACGCGACGAGAGGCGGCTGCTGACCATGACGGCGAAACTTTCGCCCGAGCCGCTGCATCGTCGTCTGGATCAGCGGGCGGCGCGGCTGGAGGCGGTCGCGCTCAGACTGGATGCCGCCCTGCCCCGCCGGTTTGAAAAAGCGGAGGATCGGCTGGCGGGGCTGTCGCGCGCGCTGGTGTCGCTGGACCCGAAACGGCCTCGCCACGGTTTCGCCCGGATCGAGGACACCGAGGGACGAATGATGGCGTCAGCCGGAGCCTTGAGTGCGGGTCAGGCTGTCCGCCTCGTGTTCGACGACGGACGACGCGGCGCGGTGATCGACGGGGGCGACGGCGCTCTTGCAGCGCCCCGGCCTCGTTCAAAGACCGAAAAGCCGCCAGCACCCGAGCAGGGCAAGCTGTTCTAGGCCGTCATCCGCGCTATATCGCCCCCATGAACGCTCACAATCCCGCCTCGATGGCCCAAGTGCATTATGGCGACGGCGACTTCGTCGTTTTGAAGCCCGGTCGCTATGTGCTGTGCGCGGTCACCGGGCGCCAGGTGCCGCTGGACGCCCTGCGCTACTGGAGCATCGAGCGCCAGGAGGCCTATGCCGGACCGGAGGAGTTCAGGAAAGCAAACGGCGGCTGAAGCCTAACCGATCAGCGCTTTCGCGGCGGCCCGCGCCGCGTCGGTGACCTCGGCGCCGGCCAGCATGCGGGCGATTTCCTCCAGACGTGGCGTGTCGTCGAGGACGGCGACGGCGGTGCGCATGGCGCCAGCGTCCTCGGCCTTGAGGACTTTCCAGTGGCTGCGGCCCTTGGCGGCGACCTGGGGGCTGTGGGTGACGACCAGCACCTGAGCGCCTTCGGCGAGACGCGCCAGGCGCAGTCCCACCGCCTCGGCCACGGCGCCGCCGACTCCCTGGTCCACCTCGTCGAAGATCATCACCGGGCTGGAGCCCTCGCGCCCGGCCAGGGCCGCCTTGAGCGCCAGGGCGAAGCGCGCCAGTTCGCCGCCCGAAGCGATGGCGTCGATCGGACCAAACGGCGCGCCGGGGTTGGGGGCGACCTGGAACCGGATCGTCTCGACGCCGTCCGGACCTCGCCGCCCCTCGATAGCCTCTAGCCCAACCCGAAACCGGGCACGCTCCAGCTTCAAAGGGGCCAGTTCGCCTTCAATGGCGACGGCCAGGCGGGCCGCGGCGTCGGCGCGGGCGCGGCTGAGAAGTGCGGCGGCCTCGTCATAGTGGGCGCGGGCGGCCTCGACATCGGCGCGGGCGTCCTTCAGCGCCTGCTCGCCGTCCTCGATTAGGCGCAGTTGGTCGGCGATGCGGCGGCGTTCGACCGGCAGAGTCTCCACGGCGACGTTCAGGCGGCGAGCGGCGGCGCGCAGGGCGAACAGCCGCTCTTCGGTCTTGTCGAGACGGCCTGGGTCGAAGTCGAAGGCGTCCGCGGCCTGATCCACGGCGGCGACCGCCTCGGTGGCTTCGACGAGCGCCCGGTCGACCGCCTCGGCGGCCGTGGTCAGGCGCTGGATCACCGGATGGTTAGGCTCGGCGCCGGACTGCATCGCCTTCTGGCGGGCGTGAGCGACGGCGCGGAAAGCGGCCGCGAGTTTTTGCGACAGCGTGTCGCCGCCCAGAAGATCACGCGCCTGGGACAGGTCGGCCAAGGCTTTTTCCGCCGCGCCGAGGATAGCGCGCTCCCCGGCCAAGGCCTCCTCCTCGCCCTCCCGCGGGTCGAGACGGTCAAGCTCCTCCAGCTCGGCGGTCAATTCCTCGCGGCGCGAGGCGGCCTCGGCGGCGAGCTCGGTCAGGGCCTGAAGCTCACCTTCTGCGACGCGGAGCCGCTCATGACCTCGGCCGCCAGGCCACCATAGGCGTCGAGCATGCCACGGTGGGTTCGCGGATCCAGCAGACCGATGGTCTCGTGCTGACCGTGCACCTCGACCAGGCGGCGGCCAAGGTCGCGCAGAGCTGTGACGCCGGCCGGCTGGTCGTTGATCCAGGCTCGGCTGCGGCCATCGGCGGAAATGGCGCGGCGCAGGATCAGGGGCTCGTCCGGCTCGACCGTGAAACCGCCCTCATCGAGCACCTCGATCAGATCGGGGGAAAAGGGGCCGGCGAATTCGGCGGTGGCCTGAGCCTGTTTCGCGCCCGAACGCACCAGTCCGGCGTCACCGCGCGCGCCCAGCGCCATGCCCAGCGCATCCAGGATGATCGACTTGCCCGCCCCGGTCTCCCCGGTCAGCACCGTCAGACCGGGATCGAGATCGAGATCCAGCGCTTCGACCAGCACCACGTCGCGGATCGACAGGGCGGTCAGCATGGCCGCCTCGCCTCAGGTCCGGTCAGATGATTCGCGGCCGCGCGCCTCATGCCCTGTGATTGCGGCCAGACGCCGCGCGGGACAAGAGAGACGGGTCCGAAACGACGGCTCAGCCCGGCAGGATGCGCTGCAGCCAGTTCTCGCGCGGGCCCTCGGGCTCTTGACCTGGACGCGCGCCGTCGTTGGTCAGCAGGACGTAGGCGTCGCGATACCAGGGGCTGCCCGGATAGTTGTGACCCAAGACCGCGCCATTGCGAGTGGCCTCGTCCTTGAGGCCCAGCGTCAGATAGACCTCGACCAGACGATACAGGGCTTCGGCCGCGTGCGAGGTGCGCTGGAATTCGGGATTCTCGATAACAGTCCGGTAGCGCCCAATGGCGGCCAACGGCTGGTTCTGGCGCTGATACCAGCGGCCCACGGTCATCTCCTTGCCGGCCAGCTGGTCGTTGACCATGTCGATCTTGACCATGGCGTCCGAGGCATAGGCCGTGCCCGGATAGCGCCGCGCGACGTCACGCAGGGCCAGCAGCGCTTGCCCCGAGGCCGCCTGATCGCGCCCCACATCGACGATCTGCTCAAAGTAGCAGGTCGCCCGCATGTAGTAGGCATAGCTCGCCGACGGGCTGCCGGGATAAAGCTGGATGAAGCGATCGGCGGCGGCGATGGCGTCCTGATAGTCCCCGCCCTGATAGAAGGCGTAGATCTGCATCAGGATGGCGCGCCGCGACCATTCGGAGAACGGGTGCTGGCGTTCGACTTCCTGGAAGTAGTCGATGGCGTCGGCCCAGCGCCGGCTTTCCAGCCGCTGATAGCCGGTGTTGTAGAGCAGCTCGACCGGCCGTTCCTCATAGACCAGCCGCGGCCGGTCGCGGCCGGCGCAGGCGGAGAGGGCGACGGACGCTGCCAGGGCGACGACGAGCGTGGCGGCGCCGGTGCGGGACGACTTCAGGAACAAAGGCTCTAACCCCAAGACTCGCGTGACCTCCTTCAGGCGCGCGCGGAACGCGGCGAGGCCGTGGAGGGCTTCTACACCGCGAAGCACGGCGGTCACAATCCGAGCCGCGCTTGCCCCGCGCGCCTGCGCTGTTAGAAGCGCGCCCAGACACAGGGCGATGACGGCAAAAGGATGACCCGGCGATGAAGCTGCTTTCGGGCAACGCGAACCGGACCCTGGCCCAGGGCATCGCCGACCACCTCGACATGCCGCTGACCCGCGCCCAGGTGAAACGCTTCGCCGACAACGAGGTGTTCGCGGTGATCGAGGAGAACGTCCGGGGCGAGGACGTCTTCGTCATCCAGTCGACCAGCTATCCCGCCAACGACAATCTGATGGAGCTGCTGATCATCACCGACGCCCTCGTCCGGGCCTCAGCCAAGCGGATCACGGCGGTCATGCCCTATTTCGGCTATGCGCGGCAGGATCGGAAGACCGGCGGGCGGACGCCGATTTCGGCCAAGCTGGTGGCCAATCTGATCACGCGGCCGGGCGCCGACCGGGTGCTGACAATGGATCTGCACGCCGGCCAGATCCAGGGCTTCTTCGACATCCCGACCGATAACCTGGTCGCCACTCCGGTGCTGGCCGACGATATCCGGCGTGAGTATCGCGACACCTCGGACCTTATGATCGTATCGCCGGACGTCGGCGGCGTCGTTCGCGCCCGGTCGCTGGCCAAGCGCCTCGACGCCGATCTGGCCATTGTCGACAAACGCCGCGCCAAGGCGGGCGAGAGCGAGGTGATGAACATCATCGGCGATGTCGAGGGCCGTCGCTGCATCCTGTTCGACGACATCGTCGATTCGGGCGGAACCCTGGTGAACGCCGCCAAGGCGCTGGTCGATAAAGGCGCGACGGAGGTGTCGGCCTATATCAGCCACGGCGTGCTGTCCGGCCCCGCCGTCCAGCGAATCACCGATGGCCCCCTCAAGCAGCTGGTCATCACCGACTCGATCGAACAGCCGCACGAAGTCAATGAATGCAAACAGATCCGCCAGGTTGGCGTGGCGCCGCTCATTGGCGAGGCGATCCGTCGCATCGCCAATGAGGAGTCGGTATCAAAACTGTTTGATTAACGGTCGGATAACCAGTTTCCGCGCGCTATGGTAACCCAATTGCGCGCGTCTGGGCGGGGCGACGCGCGAACCCTGATGTTCTGAGGAAAGCGCCCTGATGCCATCCTTCTCCCTGCGTCGCGGCGCATCGCTGGCCGTTCTTCTTTCGGCCATGCTGCTCGCCAGCTGCGAAACTCCGCCCGAGCCCGAACCGCCCGCGCCGCCGCCGCCTCCGCCGCCTGTGCCGGCGGTCATGCTCAACTCCGGCATCGCCGACGCGGCCGCGACGTACGTCAGCTTCATCCGCGATGTCCGCACGCTGCAACCCGGCTTCCAGAGCGAAATGGCGATCCAGGAGGCCATGCGGCGCGGATCAGCCTGGGCGCCCGAGCAGCTTTCGCGGGGCATGATCGCCTACGGCGCCGTGATCGCGCTGCAGTCCCAAGACTTCGTGTCGGGCGTGCGCACCTATGCCGCGGATGAGGCCACACGCCGCAACGTCATCGACCAGATCGTCCGCGACCCGGCCTATGCGGCTCAGCTTCCCGGCGCGGCCGAGGCGGCCGGTATGGTCACCCAGACCCTGAACCAGGATTTCGTGGCCATCGCCGCCATTGGACAAGCCATGGAGGAGGATGCCTACACCATTCAGGAGCGCGACGATCCTCGTCGCTCCTGGGCTGTTCAGCACATCGCCGACCGCGAATCTCGCCTTGAAGCCGTGCGGTCCGCCGGCGGAAACCCGATGCTGCCCTCGGCGACCGAGGCGGCTCGACTGTTGGCGGCCGGTAATGACGGGACCGGCCTTGGTCTCGGCACGGCGCGCAAGGGCCCGCCCTACACACCCGCCGTAGTGCGGTCGCTGGCCATCGCGGCCCTGTCCGCGCTGGGCGCCGGCGGCGAGGACTGGCGCGCCAATCATCTGGCTCTGACCGTCGAGCAGAACAACGAATTCTGTCTGACCATGTCGAAGCTGAACCTCTACCAGTGCCTGGCGGCCTCGCGTCCGCACTATGAGGACATGTTCTGCGCCGGGCGCCATGTGGTGAAGGACATCGCCACCTGCTCCAGCGCGGCCGTCGGACCGGGCCCGACGCCCATCGCAATCCCCGGCATGACGACCGCACCCAACCCAGGGTCGGCAGGCGCGCCGGTGACGACGGAATCGCTGAACGCCGCGCCGGTCGCGCCACCGGCCGCTGGGCCAGTTCCGCCCGAAGGACGCCCGGCCGAGCCCGCCGTGCCCTCGTCCAACGCGGTGCCGTACCAGCCCGGGCCGAACTGACGGAAGATTGCCCGCCTCGCACGCAGTTGCGCGAGGCGGGCTTATCGTCTATGGACGCCGGCTCTGATTTCCGAGGGTTTATCCCCCGCCGCGTGACGTTCGGTCGATGCGGCGGTTTTGTTTTGAGGCGAGGCTGATGGCCGAGATCATTCTGAACGTCTATGGCCGCGAAGTCGTCGGCCCCGGCGGCGCCCGCGCGGCCCGTCGCTCGGGCGCGGTTCCGGGCATCCTGTATGGCGGCGACAAGGCCCCGGTGGCGATCTCCGTGGACGAGAAGTCGTTCAAGAAGTCGCTCTACACCGGCAAGCTGCTGGGCCATCTGGTGACCCTGAAGTACGGCGACGAAACCCAGCCGGTCATCGCCAAGGATGTTCAGTTCGACCCCGTCTCGGACCGTCCGATGCACTTCGACCTGATGCGCGTCGATGAGAAGGGCGTGATCAAGATCGAGGTGCCGGTTCACTTCGCCAATCAGGACCAGTGCGAGGCCTTCCGACAGGGCGGCTCTCTGGAAGTGGTTCGCCACAGCGTCGAGATCTCGGTGCGCGCCGACCGCATCCCGGAAGAACTGGTCGTCGACCTGGCCGGTCACAAGCTGGGCGACACCATCCGCTGGTCGGACCTGGTGGGCGTGCCCAAGGGCGTCGAGCCGACCATTACCGACCGTGACTTCGTGATCGCCTCGATCAAGACCTCCTCGGCCGCCAAGGCCGCCGACGAGATCGAGGAAGCCATCGCCGAGGAAGAAGCCGCCGCCGCCGAGGCCGTGGCCGCCGACGAAGTGCCGGCCACCGAACAGACCGAGGGCGGCGACGATCAGCCCCCAGCCGAGGACAAGACCGAAGGCTGATCCCCTCGCCTCCCCGCCGAACGATCAGCCCGCCCGGCTCCGCCGAGGCGGGCTTTTCGTTGCGTGAGACCCGGTGGCTGCTTATGATCGAACCATGGACGCCGCTCTTGGCATATTCGATGATACCGCGTCAGCCTCGGACCTGAGAAGGCGCGGCTTGAAGCAGGTTCAGCGCTGGGTCATCGATCTCAACGCCCCTGGCATGCGCAGCGAAATCCGCGCGTCGCTGGATCGGATCAACGCGTCCGAGGAAGAGGCCAACATCCTCGCCGAGGTCGAAGCCAACGCCGCCGATATGTGGCGCCTCCTCCCGGAATGAATCAAGGGGACATTGTCATCGCCGTTCTGTCCGGCGACTACGGCAAGCCCCGGCCGACGGTTCTGGTGCAGAGCCACGCCCTGCTTGACTCCGAGAGCCTCCTGCTTTGCCCCCTGACCAGTGACGTCAGCACCGCCGGGCCGTTTCGGCTCGAAATCCAGGCGACGTCGGACAATGGTCTTCAGCAGGCGTCCGTCGCCATGACCGACAAGATCACCGCCGTCCCTCGCCGTCGTTGCCGGGAGGTCGTCGGCCGATTGGCTGAAGCTGAGGTTAAGGCGATCGACGCCGGATTGATATTCGTCTTCGGCCTGGATTCCTGACCCATGATCATCCTCGCCGGGCTCGGCAATCCCGGGCCGAAATACGCCGGTAACCGGCACAATATCGGCTTCATGGCCATCGACGAGATCGCGCGCCGCTGGCGCTTCGGGGCCGAAAGGGCCAAGTTCCAGTCCATTGCCTGCGAAGGCGAGATCGAGACCGCGTCCGGCCCCGTCCGGGCCCTGATGCTCAAGCCCCAGACCTTCATGAACGAGAGCGGCCGCGCGATCGGCGAGGCCATGCGCTTCTTCAAGCTGACGCCCGCTGACGTCATCGTCTTCTATGACGAGATCGACATGGCTCCCGGCCGGTTCCGCATGAAGACGGGCGGCGGGGCGGCCGGCCACAACGGCATCCGCTCGACCATCAGCCAGATCGGTCCCGACTTCCGTCGCGCCCGCATGGGCGTCGGGCACCCCGGCGAGGCGCATCTGGTCCACGGCCATGTGCTCAGCGACTTCCACAAGGCCGAAAAGCCCTGGCTGGACGCCCTGCTCCAGGCCTGCGCCGACGCCCTGCCCTTCGCCGCGGCGGGGGACGATGATCGCTATCAGGCCGAGGTCATGAGACTGGCTCCAGCCCCGAAGTTCAGCCCGAGACAGGCGGCGCGCGGCGACTGATCGCTTTGCTTTCCCGCCTTGGGTGACCGCCGTTAACCGGCCATCCACGGCGACACGGCATGGTGGCGTGGAATTTGCCGCGCAGAACGCACCATGTCCCGAACCGCTACCGCCAAGCTCGTCGAACCGTCCGTCTTCGCCGGGGGAACAACTGTCGATGAGACGGCCCTGGATTCGCGCGGCTTGCAGAAAATGGCTGCGAAGGCCGTGGCTCTTCCACAGGGAGATGCCCGCCGCCGGGGCCCGTTTCGTCCCGAGGTCTGGCTGAACGCCCGGGAGAAGGCGACGGCCCGATTGTCCGCCTTCTATTTTCGGCTGATCGACATTCTCGCGGTCGCATTGGTCACCATCGTTTGCGCGCGTCTCAGCGAGCCGGGACCTCTGCTAGGCGTTCAGGTCGCGGACGTCGCCCCTTTCGTCCTGGGAGCCATCCTGACGCTGGCGGTGGCCAAGTCGACGGGCCTTTACCGGTTCGCGCGCGGGGCCCGGCTGGAGCGGCATTTCGCCATTCTCGCCGGCGCGGCGATCGGCGGCGGCGCCGTCACGGCGCTCAGTGGCCTGCTGCTCACCGGAGCCGGTTCACCATGGCACGGCTATTTGATCTGGACCGGCGTGGTGATGGCTTGCCTCTATGGCCTGCATCTCGGTTGGACCGGCCTGGTCGATCGCTGGCGCAGGAGCGGGGCCCTGACGCCCAATGTCGTGGTGGTCGGCGCGACCAAAAATGCCGAGAGCCTGATTCAGGAGGCGCTGGAACGTCGCGACCTTAACGTCCTGGGCGTGTTCGACGACCGCTTGGCGCGATCCCCTCAAGCGCTGAAAGGTGTGCCCCTGCTAGGCGATGTCGACGCCCTGCTGGGCCACAAGATCACCCCGTATGTCGATCGGATCGTCATGGCGGTGGACCCCACGGCCCGGTCCCGGGTCAAGGCGCTGACGGAGCGGCTGGCGGGTCTGCCGAATGAGGTCACCCTGCTGGTGGAGACCCCCGAGGCGGGCGAACGGAGCGCGGCGCTGAAACGCCTGGCCGAGGCGCCGCTGGCCCCGATCGACGGCGTCGACCCGGACCGTCGCGCCTTTCACAAACGACTCCAGGATTTGGTGCTGGGCGCGGTGGCCCTGGTCGTGCTGACGCCGCTGCTCGTCGTCATCGGCCTCGCCGTTCGGCTGGACAGCCCCGGGCCGGTCCTGTTCCGGCAGAAGCGCCACGGCTTCAATCAGGAAGAGATCGTGGTGTGGAAGTTTCGCAGCATGCATCACGACCGGGGCGACGCCGCCGGGGTGGTTCAGGCGCGCCCCGGCGACGATCGGGTCACCCGAGTCGGCCGCTTCCTGCGCTCGACCAGCCTGGATGAGCTGCCTCAGCTGCTGAACGTGGTGCGCGGCGAGATGAGCCTGGTCGGGCCGCGGCCGCATACACCCGGCATGAAGACCGGCGAGGTCGAGTGCGCGCGACTGGTCGCCGAATACGCCCACCGGCACCGGATGAAGCCCGGCATGACGGGCTGGGCCGCCATCAAAGGCTCGCGTGGGCCGCTGCTGGACGCCGCCATGGTGCGCCGCCGGGTGCAGCTGGACATCGACTATATCGAGCGCCAGTCCTTCTGGCTGGACCTGTGGATCATGCTGGTCACCGTGCCGGTGCTGCTCGGCGATCGCGCGGCGGTGCGCTGATGTTCTGGCGGGGGGTCTGGGGCTACCTGCCGGCCAATGTGGTGCAGGGCGTGGTCGGGGTGCTGACGCTGGTCGTCTTCACCCGCCTGCTGTCGGCCGAGGAATTCGGCCGATACGCGCTCGCTTTCGCGGTTTTCAGCCTCAGCCACGTCGCCGTCTTCACCTGGCTGGAGGCGGCGATGGCGCGCTTCTGGGCGGCGGAAAGCGAGGGCGGCGAGGGCATGGCGGCGCACTTCGCCAGCCTGTTCCGGGCCCTGTTCCTGCTGATGGCGGCCTTCATTCCCCTGGCCGGCCTGGCGATCTGGGCGGCGCCACTCCAGACCCCGATGAAACTGGCGCTGGCGGCCGGCGTCATGGGGGTGCCGGTTCGTTGTGTGTTGCAGCTGATCAAAGAGCGCTACCGCGCGGCCGGAGAGGTCGGCAAGGCCTCGCTGCTGGACATCACGACGACCATCGGCGGCTTCGGCATCGGCGTCGGCTTCGCCATCGTCGGCGCGGGCGCGGCCTCGCCCCTGCTCGGCATCCTGATCGCGCCCCTGGCCGCCCTGCCCTTCATCCTGCCGGGAGAGCTGAACTCGGCGCGCGGCGGCAGGATCGAGCCCGGTCGGCTGCGCGGCTATGCGGCCTATGGGTATCCGATAGCGGCGGCCCTAGCGCTTTCGCTCGTGCTGGCCTCGACCGACCGGTTCCTGCTGGCGGCCTTCATGGATGAGGCGGATGTCGGCGCTTATCACGCGGCCTATTCGATCGCCAATCGGACGCTCGACATCCTGTTCATCTGGTTGGGCGCGGCGGGCGGACCCGCTCTGGTCATGGCGCTTGAGCGAGGGGGGCTGGACAGGCTGCGGGAGGCGGCGCGCGAACAAGCGGCCTTCTTCGTGCTGCTGGGCTTGCCGGCGGCGGTGGGCGTGATGCTGGTGGCGCGGCCGCTGGCCGATGTGGTGCTGGGCGAAGATCTGCGCGTGGCGGCGGCCAGCGTGACGCCGCTGGTGGCGCTGGCGGCGCTGTTCTCAGGCATGACCGCCTACTATTTCGGGCAGGCCTTCACCCTGGCCAAGAAGACCCGCCTCCTGCTGGTGGCCATGGGCGTCCCGGCGCTGGCCAACATCATCCTGAACCTCATTCTGATCCCGATGATGGGGGTGATGGGCGCCGCTCTCGCCACAGCGGTCAGCCTCGCCATCGGCATGACCACCACCATCCTGATCGGGCGCCGCTTCCTGCCCCTGCCGATCCCGTGGAAGACCTTGGGTCAATGCGCCGTCGCCTGCGGTCTGATGGCCGGTGTCGTGTGGCTGCTGCCCGCTCAAGGCGGCTTCGTCGAGCTTATGCTGAAGGCTTCGGCTGGCGCCGTGGTCTATGGTCTGGCCGCCTATGTCATGGACGCGGCGGGCATCCGGGGCGTGGTCACCCGCCGCTTGGTCGGCC
>CAXBPJ010000007.1:0-12862 GCA_963977325.1 uncultured Brevundimonas sp.
CGCCGCGTCCTAAGCCAAGGAACGGCCCTTGAGCGCTATTTTGTCGCGCCCGATGAAGGATTTCGCCTTGAGCAGCTCCGCGCCGAAGGGCCTGGCCCGCCGACTGTCGCGTCTTCTGGGCGAAGCGCGTGGACCAGTGGCCCCGGATGCAGCCGATGCCGAGGGCGCACACCAGCGCAAGGCCAACGCCGCGCCTTCGGATGACGAGACCGCGCCGTCGTCTTCCGTGCCCGCTGAATGGACGTTGGTTACGCCAAGTGAGAAGTGGTGCGAATTCGACGTCATCGCAGCGGGGAATGCTGTGGAGATTTCCGCCCCGATCACCGATCCCGCTGTAGGATCGGAGCGTTCGGTCGTGGCGCGCGTGCGTGCGTTCGACGGCGCCGGTCAGCGGTTGGACGACCGCCTTCAAGGGCTTCGCAGTTCCGGTGCGGCGGGACGCTATTTCTATCCCTTGGAGTTCGTCAGGGACGGAGTCTTTCGCTTCACCCTGCGGCTGCCGCGCGGGGCGGCAAAACTGGAGATTTCCATCCAGCTGTGGCGACGGTCCGACACCACCCCCTACGGCTATGGCGACCTGTCGGTTGAGGCGACCGGCGCAGTCGCGCCCAATGTCCCCACGCACTCGGCTTACGACGGTCTCAGCTCCGATGACCAGCGGCGGTTGGCGGAAAAGGAGCTGCGGTTTGCGCTGCGAAAGTATGCAAACCGGCTGCTGAACACCACGGCTCCCCTCTATCCGGATGACGCGCCATTTGGGGAGCCCCTGGTCGAGTATCTGGCTCATGTCGAGCAGTCCTCGGCGGTCGCGGAGCGGTTGGCGATGCGGCGGCTGCGGGCCGGCAGAGACGAGGACGCCCTGGCCCTGTCCGACCTGGCCAAACTGACGCCCCTGGACCGTGCGCAGGGACGCCGCCAGTTGCACGGCTGGGCCGACCGCTTCATCGACCGGCAGGCAGACCGCCCCGGGGTGGGGGCGAAAAGCGTTGTCTACCTGCTCCACAACGCCCAACCCTTCGACTCGGGGGGGTACGCCATGCGCGCGCACGGCTTGCTGCGCGGTTTCCAGAAGGCGGGCTGGTCGGTGCACCCCTTCGCCCGCCCCGGCTATCCGGGCGACAAGGGGCGCGGCCGCTACGACGTGACGCAAGAGACTGTCGATGGCGTCACCTACAATTTCCTGCCCGACGATGCCGGGATCGATGACCGCGACCAGGTCGCCTATGTCGATCGCTATGCTCGCGCCGTGCTCAGCCGCGTGGGCGACACACCGGTCGGTTATGTGCAGGCCGCCTCCTTCTTCCAGAACGCCTTCGCCGGGCGGTTGATCGCCGACAAGCTGGGCGTGCCTCTGGTCTATGAGATGCGCGGCATGGACTGGCTGACTCGCGGGTCGGCGGACCGGCGCTGGATGGGCTCGCCTCAGGAACAGGTCGCCCGCGAGCTTGAGATCAAGGCGGCGCGGGCCGCGGACCATGTGTTTGCCATCACCCAGGCGCTGAAGGACTGGCTGATCGACCAAGACGTGGACGCGGACCGGATCAGCGTGCTGCCCAATGGCTGCTCGCCGGACCAGTTCTCTATCTCGGAACGGGATGCGCAGATCGTCGATGAGTTGGAGCTGGCGCCGGACACCACGGTGGTGGGCTATGTCGGGTCCGTGGTCGGTTATGAAGGTTTGCCGGACCTGGTCGAGGGAGTGAAACTGGCCCGCGAGCTGTCGGGACGCGATATCCGTCTGCTGGTTGTTGGTGATGGCCCCGACCTGCGCCTGTCGGTGGCCGACGCAAACGCCGGCGAGTGGGCCATGATGACCGGACGCGTCCCGCACGCCGACGTGGCGCGTTATTACTCCGTCATCGATGTCGTCGCCCTGCCGCGCAGAAATCAGCCGGTGACCCGAATGATTTCGCCGCTGAAGCCGCTGGAGGCCTTGGCGATGGGCAAGCCCCTGATCACGACCGATGTCGCCGCCCTGCGCGAGATCGTCGACGCGAACAAGGCGGGCCACGCCCTCGCTCACGCCATCATCGATGTGGCCGAAGCCAAAGGAAGCAAGAGCGACGCCGACCTGCGCAACGACGCCGAGGCCCGCAGACACTGGGCGGCGACGGAGCGGGACTGGGCGGTGCTTGCCGAGCGTGCGCTCACGGAAATCGAGACCGCCTTTCCGCCCGGCGCGACAAAGCCGCGCCTCGGCGCGCGGTTGGCGCCAAGCTGAGCCGCAACCCTTTGACAGGCGGCGCCGTTAGACGGGCCTCATCTCACAGGAGGCCCTGATGACCGCCACCAACGACCACGACATCCACACTCTGAACGGCCTGATCGAGATTACCCTCGACAGCGCCGACGGCTATCGCGAAGCCGCCAAGGAAACCCATAGCGGCCAGTTCAAGACCTTGTTCGAACAGCGCAGCTTCGAGCGCCAGAAGGTGGCCGGCGATCTGCAGGACACAGTCCGTTCGCTGGGCGGCGAACCCGAGGATGACGGCTCGATCCTGGCCAAGGCCCACCGCGCCTTTCTGGACGTGAAACACGCCATCCTGCGCGACGAGCAGGCGGTGGTGAACTCGGTCGAGAACGGCGAAGATCAGATCAAGGCCAAGTACGAGCGCGCGCTCGAGGACGAGAGGCTGTCGGCCACCACCAAGGAAACGGTACGCCGCGCCTACGCTTCCGTGCGCGAAGGTCACGACCAGATGCGTGACATCAAGCACGCCATGGAAGGCAAGAAAGACGACGGCGTATTCCCGAACTGATCGGGACGACCTCGTCAAAATAGAAAGGGCCCCGGCGCGAACCGGGGCCCTTTTTCATGTCCGAGAAGGCGGTTGTGATCAGCTCTCGGAAGCAGTCTCGGCCTTGCCGGTTTCCGGCACCTCGACGGAGTTCTTCGGCGAGCGAGCGGTCTGGCGCTCAGCGATGCGGGCCGACTTGCCGCGGCGATCGCGCAGATAATAGAGCTTGGCCCGGCGCACGACGCCGCGGCGCTTGACCTCGATGGATTCGATGTTGGGCGACAGGATCGGGAACTTGCGCTCCACACCTTCGCCGAAGGAGATCTTGCGCACGGTGAAGGTCTCGTTCACGCCGCCGCCGTCACGGGCGATGCAGACGCCTTCGAATGCCTGGACGCGCTCGCGCTCGCCTTCCTTGATCCGCACATTGACGCGCAGGGTGTCGCCGGGCTGGAAGTCCGGGATCGCGCGCGTTTCGACCAGGCGGGCCTTCTCTTCGGCCTCGAGCTGCTGGATGATGTTCATTCGTTTTCTCCTCGGGCTTTTGCGCCCCTTGGCTGTGAATTGGCGGAATGCTGCGCCCAGAGGTCCGGACGCCGCTCCCGCGTGGTCGTCTCCCGCTGCTCCTGACGCCATTTTGCGACCTTTGAATGGTCGCCCGACACCAGCACCTCGGGTATCTCGAGCCCCTCGAACGTCCGCGGTCGCGTGTACTGCGGATGCTCCAAAAGCCCGTCCTCGAAGCTTTCGGTGGACAGGCTGTCCGCCTGGCCGAGCACTCCGGGGATCAGTCGTACGCACGCCTCGATCACCACCATCGCGGCCGCCTCGCCACCGGCGAGAACCGCGTCTCCGACGCTGACCTCCTCGAACCCGCGCGCGTCGAGCACGCGCTGATCCACCCCCTCAAACCGGCCGCAGAGGACGACGACGCCATCCGCTTTGGCCCACTCACGCACACGCGCCTGGGTCAGAGGGCGACCCCGGGCGCTCATGTACAAAAGCGGCCGTGCCGGACCCGAAAGGCTATCCACCGCCCGGGCCACCACGTCCGCCTTGAGAACCGCTCCGGGACCGCCCCCCGCAGGGGTGTCGTCCAGGAAGCCGCGCCTATCTGCGGAAAAGGCCCGGATGTCAACCGTTTCGAGGCTCCACAGGCCGCGCTCGCACCACGCCGAGCCGATCAGGCTGACACCCAGCGGCCCCGGAAAGGCTTCCGGAAACATGGTCAAGACGGACGCGGTGAACATGGCGCGGCTCATACAGCAAAGGTCGCCGTGCCGCGAGCGCGCTACAGCGCCGCGTACAGCGCCTCGATCAGCCGCACCGATCGTGGATCGCCGATCAGGTGGGGCGACTGGCGGGTCATGACATAGGCGGCCGAGACGCCTCGCGCCGGATCGGCCATGGCCATGGAGCCGCCCCAGCCGCTGTGGCCGACGGCGTCCGGGGTCGGGCCGAACACCTGCAGTGTTTCGTTGCGCATCACCCCGGCGGCCCAGCTCATCTCGAACGGCACCACAAGATCCCGGCCGCGAATGCGCTCCTTGGTCAGTTGCGCCAGGGTCAGGCCGGACAGCACCCGCTTGCCGTCCATCAGTCCGCCGGTGGCGATGACGCCCAGGATGCGAGCCAGGGCATCGGCGCGGCCGTGCAGGTTGGCCGAGGGGATCTCGGCCACGCGCCATTCCGTCGAGCCGCGTCCGCCGGGCGACGATCCCCGATCCAGAAAGGCCGAGCGTTTGATGGCGTCGATGGTCCCCAAGTCCGGGGCGGCCGTGGGCTTGCGAAGCTGGGCCACCCGGTCGTGCTGGTCCTCCGGCAGGCCGATCCACAGATCGAGCCCGTGGGGCTCGGCGAAGTCCTCGCGGAGGGCCTGGCCCATCGAACGGCCATCGACGCGGCGAAAAACCTCTCCCGCCAGGAAGCCGATGGTGATGGGGTGATAGCCGGACGCCGTACCGGGCGGCCACATCGGCGCCTGGGCCGCCAGCCGCTCCACCACGGCCTCACGGTCGAACCACAGCGACGGCTCGATGGTCTCGGAGAAACCGGGCAGCCCCGCCTGGTGGCTCATCATCTGAGCGAAGGTGACGTCCGCCTTGCCGGCTTGCCCGAACTCAGGCCAGACCTCGGCGACCGGCTGGTCATAGTCGATAAGGCCGCGCTCCACCGCATGCGCGATCAGCAGGCTCATCACCGCCTTGCCGGTGGAAAAGACGGGGGCCAGAGTCTCGCCGGTGAAGGGCCGGGTCCGCGCGGTGTCGGCGTGACCGGCCCAAAGATCGATGGCCAGTTCACCGTCGACGCAGACTGAGAACCGCGCCGCCAGCTCGTGCAGTCCTTCGGGCGCCTCGTCGAAATTGGCGGCGAAGGCGTCGCGCACGGGCGCGAAACGGTCGGGGCACAGGCCGTGGATTTCGATCATGGGCCGTCCTAACCCAGTCCGCGCGGCTGGTCAGCCATCGAATGCCGTCTCCGTGCCAGGCGGAGACGGCACGGCCAGTGGATCAGTAGCGGTAGTGCTCGGGCTTGAAGGGGCCCTCGACCGGCACGTTGATGTACTTGGCCTGATCCGCCTTCAGGGTTGTCAGCTTGGCCCCCAGCTTACCCAGGTGCAGCATGGCGACCTTCTCGTCCAAATGCTTGGGCAGGACGTAGACCTGGTTCTGGTATTTGTCCTTGTTGGTCCACAGCTCGATCTGGGCCAGCGTCTGGTTGGTGAAGGACGCCGACATCACGAAGCTGGGGTGACCGGTGGCGTTGCCCAGGTTCACCAGACGGCCCTTGGACAGCAGGATGATGCGCTTGCCGTCGGGGAATTCGACGTGGTCGACCTGAGGCTTGATCTCGTCCCAGACCATGTTTTTCAGGCCCGCGACCTGAATCTCAGAGTCGAAGTGGCCGATGTTGCAGACGATGGCGTTGTGCTTCATCGCCCGCATATGGTCGACGGTGATGACGTCCTTGTTGCCCGTGGCGGTGACGAAGATGTCCGCCTTGTCGGCGACATCGTCCAGCGTTTGGACATCATAGCCTTCCATCGCGGCCTGCAGCGCGCAGATCGGGTCGATCTCGGTGACGATGACGCGGGCGCCGCCCTGGCGCAGTGAGGCGGCCGAGCCCTTGCCCACGTCGCCGTAGCCGCAGACCACCGCGACCTTGCCCGACAGCATCACATCGGTGCCGCGACGGATGGCGTCGACCAGGCTCTCGCGACAGCCGTACAGATTGTCGAACTTGGACTTGGTGACGCTGTCGTTGACGTTGATGGCGGGGAACGGCAGGTCTCCGCGCTCGGCCATCTGATACAGACGGTGCACGCCGGTGGTGGTTTCTTCCGACACGCCGCCGATGGCGTCGCGGATGGCTGAATAGAAGCCGGGCTTTTCCTTCAGATACCGCTTCATCACGGCATAAAGGGCCTCTTCCTCCTCGTTCTCGGGATTGTCGAGGACCGACGCGTCCTTCTCGGCCTTGGGTCCGAGCACGCACAGCAGGGTGGCGTCGCCGCCGTCGTCCAGGATCAGGTTCGGATAACCGCCGTCGGCCCATTCGAAGATCTTGTGGGCGTATTCCCAGTACTCCTCGAGCGTCTCGCCCTTGGTGGCGAACACCGGCGTGCCCGAGGCGGCGATGGCGGCGGCCGCGTGGTCCTGGGTCGAATAGATGTTGCACGAGGCCCAGCGCACCTCGGCACCGAGGGCCTCCAAAGTCTGGATCAACACTGCCGTCTGAATAGTCATGTGCAGGCTGCCGGCGATGCGGGCGCCCTTGAGCGGCTGGGCGGCGCCGAACTCGTCGCGCAGAGCCATCAGGCCGGGCATCTCGGTCTCCGCGATGGCGATTTCCTTGTCGCCGTAGGGGGCCAGCGAGATGTCGCGAACGATATAGTCGGGCGTGTCGGCCATGGGATGCGGCTCCTTGCGGAAGGGCGTCGATGTCGGATTGGCGCGCCTCATAGACCGCGCGGACGACACGGGCAAGGAAGCCATAAGGATATCCTTATATGACCCCTAGCGCGCCCGGCAGCTGTCCAGGCGGCGGATCACGTCCCGATCGGGTGGGCCGCCGCGCACCTCGACGCGGCTTCCGACGGGATAGGTCGGGCCGATCGCGACGAAGTCTCCCTCGGAGCCGAGGCCGACGCGGAAGCGTCCGTAGATCTCGCTGACCTGCGGACGCAGCGGGCGTGGGTCGAGACCGGTGCGCAGGCCATCCAGCGCCTGGGCCACGCACGTCGCCGCGGCGCGCGGCGGTTGGCCGCTGACAAAGGCGTGGCGCACCGGCGCCTCTGTGGCCACCTCCGGACTGGAAGCGCAGGCGGTGAGTCCGATCAGCGTCAGGACAACGGCGGGCGCAATCAGCCGAGCCATCAGGTCACCACATCCGGTTCGGCCCGCCCGGTGCGCGCGGCGATGCCGACCAGCTGCTCCGCGAGACGCACCACCGGCGCCAGCGCCTCGGCCTGATCGAGATCGAGATCGCCCTCGGGAGGCTCGTAGCGCTCGAGGTACATCCGGAGCGTGGCGCCCGAGGTGCCGGTGCCCGACAGGCGGAACACCACGCGCGAGCCGCCGTCGAGCTCGATCCGGATGCCCTGATGGCGGCTGACCGACCCGTCGATGGGGTCCTGGTAGATGAAATCGTCGGCGGCGACGACGGTCAGACCCCCGGCCGTCTGGCCCGGAAGATCCGGCATGCTGTCGCGCAGATCGACCATCAACCGGTCGGCCACCTTTGTGTCGAGGCCCTCGTAGTCATGGCGACCGTGATAGTTGCGGCCGTAGGTCGCCCAATGCTCGCGGACGATCCCATCAACTGACTGGCGGCGGGCGGCCAGGATATTCAGCCACAGGAGGATAGCCCACAGGCCGTCCTTTTCACGCACATGGTCCGAGCCGGTGCCGGCGCTTTCCTCGCCGCAGATCGTGACCCGGCCGGCGTCGAGCAGATTGCCGAAGAACTTCCAGCCGGTGGGCGTCTCGTGCAGTTCGACGCCCAGGGCCTCGGCCACCCGGTCGGCGGCGCGACTGGTCGGCATAGAGCGGGCGATGCCCTTGATGCCCTCGCGATAGCCGGGCGCGAGGTGGGCGTTGGCGGCCAGGACGGCCAAGCTGTCGGACGGGTTAACGAACCGCCCTCGCCCGATGATCAGATTGCGATCGCCGTCGCCGTCCGAGGCGGCGCCCAGATCGGGCGCGCCCGGCCCCATCAGCCGGTCGTGCAGCGCCCTGGCGTAGATCAGATTGGGGTCGGGATGGCCGCCGCCGAAGTCCTCCAGAGGGACGCCGTTCGAGACGCAGTCGGCGAAGCCCAGTCGCCGCTCGAAGATCTCAGTCGCGTATGGGCCTGTGACCGCATGCATGGCGTCGAAGATGAATCGACCGCCCGCCTCGCGCCAGGCACGGATGGCGTCGAAGTCGAACAGCGTCTCCATCAGGGCGGCGTAGTCGGCGACCGGATCGACGACCTCGACGACCGTGTCGCCCAGGCGGGTCTGGCCCAGCCGGTCGAGATCGATCTCGGCTCCGTCAAGGATGCGGTATTCCGACAGGGCCTGGCTGCGGGCGTGAACGGCGGCCGTGAAGGCCTCCGGGGCCGGGCCGCCATTAGCCACATTGTACTTGATGCCGAAGTCGCCGTTCGGGCCGCCGGGATTGTGGCTGGCCGATAGGATCAGGCCGCCAGCGGCCTTGTTGAGGCGGATCAGATGACTGGCGGCGGGGGTCGACAGGATACCACCCTGCCCGACGAGCACCCGGCCGTAGCCATTGGCGGCGGCCATGCGGATGGCGCGCCCGATCACCTCGCGGTTCAGGAACCGGCCGTCGCCGCCGATGACCAGGGTCGCGCCGGTCTGGGCCTCGCCGACCTCGTCGAACACCGCCTGGATGAAGGTCTCGGCGTAGTGCGGCTGCTGGAAGACGGCGACCCTTTTTCGAAGACCGGATGTCCCCGGCTTCTGGTCGGGAAAGGGAGTGACGGCGACGGTTTGGAGCATGGTCATCGCAAGCTGTTTCGACGGCCAAGGGTTCCGTTTCAAGCGGCGCCGCGGACGATCGTCGCAAAGGCTTCATCAAAGCGTCGTCCCGGGCGACACAGAGGGATCATAAAGGCCGAGACCTCGATCGCGGCCTTGGGGGAATCAGGAATGGCTCGACGCGGATTGCTGCTGACGACGGCGGCGCTGGCCATGCTGGCGGCGGCGCCTGGGCAGACCCAGAACGCCTCTTCGGTTCGGGCGGCCACCGCCACTCAGCCGAGCGCGCGCAACGAAGCCAATCAAGCCGTCATCGTGGTTGATCGCGCGCGGCCGGAAGCCAGCGTCCTCATCGGCACGGCGGGCGTCGATGGGCTGGACATCTTTTCCCTGCGCGGCGTGCGCCTCCAGACCGTGCCGGCCGGCGAGGCCGTGTCTCTGGACGTGCGTCATGACGTCGGCCTGGCCGGCGGCGCCGGCGCCCTGATCGTATCCAGCGACGTTACGACCCAGACCCTCCGGTTCTGGCGTCTGACCAACGGCGCCCTGACCGAAGTCGGCGCGGCGGGAGAGAGCCTGGGCTATGCCGTCGAAGGCGTGTGCTTCGCGCGGAATCCGCGCGATGGGGCGCTCTATGTGGTCGGCGTCGGCGACGGCGGGGAGATCGATCAGCGGCTGGTCTATACCGACGCCGAGGGCCGGATCGCCAGCCGGCCTGCGCGACGCCTGGCCCTGCCCTCGCCGCTGAAGTTCTGCGTGGCCGATGACCGCACGGGCGATCTCTATGTCGCGGAGGAGGCGGTCGGCCTGTGGCGCTTCCCGTCCGACCCTGAGGCGGAGGCCATCCCGGAGCTGGTCGACGCGGTCGGGCTGGGGCGGATCACCGAAGAGCTGGGCGGCCTGGCCCTGATCGACGGCGGCGAGGGCGCGCGTCATCTGGTGGCGTCGGACGCCTCGTCGGGCCGGCTGTTCGTCTATGACCGCGAGGCCGGCCACGCCTTCCTGGGCGCGGTGACGCCGACGGGTGCGCGAGGCGAAGCCATTGCGGGGCCCGGCGGCCTTTCCGCCGTCAGCCAAGCCCTCGCCGGTGGCTTCGCCAACGGCGCTTTGGTGGTCACCGACGAGGATGCCGAGGGCGGCGGGAACTACAAGCTCGTGCCAGTCGGAGCCCTGCTCGCTGCGGTGGAGCGCCCCATCGGCCAGCCTCAGCCCCTGGCCCCTGCCGCGCCCGAACGCATGCCGGCCGTGACGGCGCGCGTAGAGACGCCCGAGGTCGCCGGCTTCGGCGACGCCGCCGATGATCCGGCCATCTGGGTCAATGAGGCCGACCCGGCCGCCAGCCTGGTGGTCGGCACCGACAAGACCGGCGGCCTCTATCTCTACGACATGCGCGGCCAGGTCGTTCAGCACCTGACCGACGGCAAGATGAACAATGTCGATCTGCGCGACGGTGTGCGGGTCGACGGCGAGGAGATCGTCCTGGTCGCCGCCAGCGACCGCACCCATAAGACCATCGCCCTGTATCGCCTCGACACCCAGGCGCGCCGCCTGATCGACATCGCCGACGGTCCCCAGCCGACCGGCCAGGGCGATCCGTACGGCCTGTGTCTGTATCGCGACCCGGCCGGCGAGACCTTCGTCTTCATCAGCGATTCCAACGGCGAGAAGCGCCAGTGGCGGCTTGTCGACGCGGGCGAAGGACGCGTCCGCGCCGAGCGGGTGCGCGATTTCGCCTTCTCGTCCCAGGTCGAGGGCTGCGTCGCCGATGATGAGACCGGCGTGCTCTATGTCGCCGAGGAGGACGTCGGCCTGTGGCGGCTGAGCGCCGCGCCGGACGGCGGCTCGGCCATGGAGAGCGTCCAGGCCATCGCCGACAATCCAGCGCTCAGGGACGATCTGGAAGGTGTCGGCCTCTACGACCTGGGCGGCGGGCGCGGCTATATCGTCGTCTCCAGCCAGGGGAACGACAGCTACGCCGTCTATCGCCGCGAGGGCGACCAGGCCTATCTCGGCTCGTTCGTGGTGGTGGCCGACGGTCCGGCCGGCATCGACGGCATTTCCGAAACCGACGGGCTGGAAGTGACCAGCCGCAATCTCGGCCCTGGCTTCGAGCACGGCGCCATGATCGGCCAGGACGGTCGCAACCTGCTGCCCAACGAACGCCAGAACTTCAAATACGTCAGCTGGACCGATATCGCCCGGGCGCTGAACCTGGAGGTTCGACGCTAAAGCCTGCGCAAGCGCGCCGGGCCTCTCGTGGCCTCGACCTCGGCCAGGGGCATGACGACCACCGCGCCGGCCTGGCCGTCGGCGTGGAGCAGGCGCTCGGCGTCCAGCATGACGCCGATATGGCCGTCCCAGCAGGCGAGGTCGTTGCGGCGAGGTGTGTCGGCGATCTCGTGGCCGAGCTCGCGCGCCTGCATGTCGGCGTCGCGCGGGCAGCCGAGTCCGCAGGCGAACAGCGCCGCCTGCACCAGGCCCGAGCAGTCTATGCCCTCACGCGTCCGGCCACCCCAGGCGTAGGGGGCGCCCAGGAAGCGCTCGGCCACCGCGGCGGGATCGTCGTCGAAGCTCAGCAGGTCGGCCAGACCCTCGGTCGGCGCGCCGGGCAAGGCCTGGACAAGGGCGTTGAGCGGCAGGTCGCCATCGATGGCCGCCACGTGGTGCGTCGGCGTGAGGAGATCGGTGGAAAGGGACATGGCCTCGACCCGGCCGACGTAGCCGTCGCGGGTGCAGCGCCCGACAGCGCGTTCACCCTCGATCATCAGGACCTCGAAGGTCTCGCCGAACAGAAGCTGGGTCTGGCGTCGGCCGTCGGCGTCGAAAAGGTCCAGCACCGGCGTCGTCACCCGCATCGGACGGGCGGGCCGATAGGCCGGCGCGCGCCACAGGCCCTCCAGCCGCTGGTCGGCCAGATCGCCGTGCGCGGGGCGCAGACGCGGATCGTCGATGTCGGCCGGGCGGATCACTGTCCAGCCCTATACCCCGGACCGCCAAAAGGCCGTTAACGGGTCCGGTTAATCGCGGGGATAGCGCTCGCGCAACATCTGATAGACCGCCCGCGCCGCTTGGAACTCACCGCCTTCCGGGCGACCCGGCTGGGCGCGCGGATTCCAGGCGAAGATGTCCAGGTGCGCCCAGGAGCCGCAGGTCGGTGCGAAGCGCTGCAGGAACAGGCCGGCGGTGATCGAGCCGCCCTGAGCCCAGGTTGCGGAGTCGTTCCTGATGTCGGCGATCTCGCTGTTCAGCGCCTCGCGGTAGCCGGGCCACAGCGGCATGCGCCAGACCGGATCGCGCACGGCGCGGCCCGCCGCCACGACCGCCTCGGCCAAGGCTTCGTCATCGGTATACAGCGGCGGCAATTCGGGCCCTAGGGCGATGCGCGCCGCGCCGGTCAGGGTGGCGAAATCGATCGTCAGGTCCGGCGCATGCTCGCCCGCCCGGGTCAGGGCGTCGGCCAGGATCAGGCGACCCTCGGCGTCGGTGTTGCCCACCTCCACCGTCAGGCCGGCGCGGGTGTGGAGGACATCGCCGGGGCGGAAGGCGTCGGCCGAGACGGCGTTCTCGACCGCCGCCACCAGCACCACGAGGCGGACGGGCAGCTCGGCCTGCATGACCAGCCGGCCCAGCGCCAGGGCGTGGGCCGCGCCGCCCATGTCCTTTTTCATGTTGCGCATGCCGGCGGCGGGCTTGAGGTCCAAGCCGCCGGTGTCGAACACCACCCCCTTGCCGACCAGGGCGATCAGAGGCCGATCGGCGGCCTGGAGGTTCCAGCCGATCTCGATCAGGCGCGGAGCGCGATGCGGCGCGGCGGCGCGGCCCACGGCGTGGACGGCCGGATAGTTCGCCTCCAGCAGGTCGTCGCCGACGGTGACCGTGATCGCGGCCCCGTGCGCCTCGGCGATCTCGCGGGCGATGGTCTCGATCTGCAGCGGGCCCATGTCGGCGGCGGGGGTGTCGACCATCTCGCGGGCCAGGGCGGCGGCGGCGGCGATACGGCGGATCTCGGCCAGATCGACCCCCTCCGGCGCCACCAGCCGGGGCCGGGCGCCATCGCGGCTCTTGTAACGATCGAACCGGTACGCTCCCAGGGCGAAGGCCAGGGCGGCCAAGCCCCCATCGTCCTCACCGGCGCCCTCCA
>CAXBPJ010000008.1:0-12829 GCA_963977325.1 uncultured Brevundimonas sp.
ACAGATAGCCGCGGTCGAACTGCATGCCTTCGACGACGTCCAGCTCGGTCTCGGCGGTCTTGGCTTCCTCGACGGTGATGACACCCTCGTTGCCGACCTTCTCCATGGCCTGGGCGATCATGTCGCCGACTTCCTGGTCGCCGTTGGCCGAGATGGTGCCGACCTGGGCGATCTCGGAGTTGGCCGAGACCTTCTTGGAGGAGGCCTTCACGTCGGCGATGACGGCCGCGACGGCCTTGTCGATGCCGCGCTTCAGGTCCATCGGGTTCATGCCGGCGGCGACCGACTTCAGGCCTTCCTGGACGATCGACTGGGCCAGCACCGTGGCGGTGGTGGTGCCGTCACCGGCCTTGTCGTTGGTCTTGGAGGCGACCTCGCGGATCATCTGGGCGCCCATGTTCTCGAAGGCGTCTTCCAGCTCGATTTCCTTGGCCACCGAGACGCCGTCCTTGGTCGAGCGCGGGGCGCCGAAGGACTTCTGGATCACAACGTTGCGGCCCTTGGGGCCCAGGGTCACCTTGACGGCGTTGGCGAGGACGTTGACGCCCTTCAGCATCTTGTCGCGCGCGTCGGTGTTGAAGTTTACGACTTTGGCGGCCATTGCGGGCAGCTCCTATCTCTATGGTTTGGTGGACGAAGGTTTCGACGCGGGTGCTTAGGACAGCACGCCCAGGACGTCGGATTCCTTCATGATGATCAGGTCGTCGCCGTCGATCTTGACCTCGGTGCCCGACCACTTGCCGAACAGGATGCGGTCGCCGGCCTTCAGCTCCAGGGCGTTGACCACGCCCTTATCGTCACGGGCGCCGGGGCCGACGGAGACGACTTCGCCTTCCTGGGGCTTTTCCTTGGCGGTGTCGGGGATGATGATCCCGCCCTTGGTCTTGGATTCTTCTTCGACGCGCTTGACCAGCACGCGGTCGCCGAGAGGACGAAACGCCATCTGACTTGTCTCCCTTGAGGGTTGGTAGGCTATGGGTTGAGGCCCCGCCGGTCGCATCTGTTGGCAGTCGCGACCGGTGAGTGCCAACGCGTCGCGGAGGTAGGCGCGGCGCATGACAGGGTCAAGACGGCGCCGGCGATTCAGATGACCGGAAAATGAACGGGCGCCTCCAAGGGCGTTCAGATGCGTTTGCCTAGGGTGCTTCCCATGCCGAGGCCTCCCGCTCGGTGTCAGTTTGTGAAAGGGCAGACCATGAAGACGATCCACACCCTCATCGGCGGCGCGGCCGGCGCTCTGGCCCTGACGGTCGCCTCCGCCCAGCCCGCCGCGGCCCAGGACGACAAGGCCAAGGACGCCCTGATCGGCGCGGCCATCGGCGCCGTGGGCGGCGCCCTGATCGGCAATGGCGACCGCAACTATGTGCTGGGCGGCGCGGCCGCCGGCGCGGCGGTCGGCTACGCCCAGGCCGCCAATGACGACGACTGCGACTATTACCGCGGCGGCCGTTGCTACCGAAACCAGGGTCATTGGGAGCGCGAACACGGCATCAACAGCCGCGACCCGCGCTGGGAACAGCGCCGCGATTATCGTGAGCACCGTCGTGAGGAGCGCCGCGACCGCCGCGACTGGCGCCGCGACCGCCGCTGGTAAGCTATGCTATCAGGCAGAGGCCGAGGCCCGGGGGATTACCCCCGGGCCTTTTCTCGCATGGCGGCGCACGGCATGCGTCGGGGCCTCCCGCGACCCGGCTAGGCGCGAGGGAATGGCGGGTAGGTCGCAAGGCAGGTCGTTGCGATCGCTTGGGAAGCGCCCCAACTGTTTCCCATCGCAGATCACGGAGCCGACCATGCCCATCCCCGTCCGCGCCTATGCCGCCGAAGCCTCTGACAAGCCGCTGGCGCCCTACGCGTTCGACCGGCGCGATCCCGGCCCGGCCGATGTCGCCATCGAGATCCGGTACGCGGGGGTCTGCCATTCCGATCTACATATCGTCCAGAACGACCTGGGTAACACCCGCTACCCCATCGTGCCGGGGCACGAAATCGCGGGCGTGGTCACCGCCGTGGGCTCTGACGTCAGCCGCTTCAAGGTCGGAGACCGGGTGGGCGTCGGCTGCATGGTCGACAGCTGCCGGCAATGCGCGCCGTGCCAGGCGGGTGAGGAGCAGTACTGCGTGCCCGGCATGACCCAGACCTATGGCTCGCCCGACCCGAAGGGAGGTGAGGTCGGCCAGACGATCACCCAGGGCGGCTATTCGACCGCGATCGTGGTCGACCAGGACTTCGTGGTGCGCATTCCCGACAGCATCCCGCTGGACCGCGCCGCGCCGTTGTTGTGCGCCGGCATCACCACCTATTCGCCGCTCCGGACCTGGGGCGTCGGTCCGGGCTCGAAGGTGGCGGTCATCGGCCTGGGCGGCCTCGGCCACATGGCGGTGAAACAGGCCGCGGCCATGGGGGCGGAGGTGACCGTGCTGTCGACGTCCGACCGCAAGAAGGCCGACGCAGAGCGCATGGGCGCCAAGCACTTCCTGATCAATTCCGACAAGGACGCCATGAAGGCGGCGGCCGAGAAATTCGACCTGATCATCAACACCGTCTCGGCCACCCACGAGATCGCCGATCATATCCAGCTGCTGGGCAAGGACGGAACGATGGTGATGCTAGGTCTGACCACCGAGGGTCTGCCGGTCTACGCCATGCCCCTGTTGTGGCGGCGCCGGCGGATCGCCGGTTCGCTAATCGGCGGCATCCGCGAGACCCAGGAGATGCTGGACTTCTGCGCCGAGCATGACATCGCCTGCGACATCGAGCTGATCGCGCCGTCCGAGATCAACACCGCCTATGAGCGGATGCAGAGGTCCGATGTCCGCTATCGCTTCGTGCTGGACATGGCGCGGATTTGACGCACCCCCAGGTGGCGCGGACGTACGTATCTCAAAGCAACTGGAACACGCGCCTTTCAGGCCCTGTTCATGGATCAGGCGCTTCAATGGCGCAAAGGAGATTTCTGCCATGAAACACGTACTTATGGCGGCTGCGGCGACTCTGGCCCTGGCGGCCTGCGCCACCGCGACGCCCTATCAGCCGGCCGGCTATGACGGCCAGCGCGGCGGCTTCGCCGAACAGCGCATCGAACAGAACCGGTTCCGCGTCGGCTTCGCCGGCAACAGCCTTACGTCGCGCGAGACGGTCGAGACCTATCTGCTGTTCCGCGCCGCCGAGCTGACGGTGCAGAACGGCTATGACTGGTTCGCCATGGTCGACCGCGACACCGACCGCGACACCCGCTTCATCGGCCGCCAGGATCCGTTCGGGCCGCGCTATGGCTTCTATTCGCCCTACTGGGGTCCGTCGTGGCGCTATTACCGCGGCGGCTTCTGGGGCCCGTGGCGCGACCCCTTCTACGACGACATCGATGTGCGCCAGTACGACCGATACGAGGCCAACGCCGAGATCGTCATGGGCAACGGACCCAAGCCGTCCAACGACCCGGCCGCCTTCGACGCGCGGGAGGTGATGGCCAATCTGGGTCCGCGCATCCAAGGTCCGCCGCCGCGCTGATCGCGTGTCAGACGACCAAACGAAAGGCCGGACGAGCGCTCGTCCGGCCTTTTTTGCTGGCGTCAGAGACCTGGGTCCGGGCTTTCGGGCGCCGGTTCGTCTACGTCCTTGATCAGGTGCTTCATGATGAAGAACACCTGCCAGATGCCGAAGGCGGCCGAGGCCATCCACAGTCCGCCCCGGAAGGTCATCCAGGCGTCATTGCCGACCGCGTGGCGCACGATCTCGTTGGTGATCGCCACGGCCGCGAAGAACAGGCCGTAGCGCAGGGTCAGGCCGCGCCAGCCCTCGTCGGTGATGCGGATGGCCGACCCCAGCAGATATTTGAACGGATATTTCCGCAGCGGCAGCGAACCCAGCAGCACCGTCGCCAGCACCGCGTTCTGGACGGTGATCTTGATCTTCAGCAGCTCGTCGTTCTGGAAGATCAGGGTCATGGCCCCGAAGATCAGGGCGAACAGACCGGCCAGGAGCGGCAGGGGCGCGATGCGTCGCTCCACCGCATAGCCGACAATCAGGGCGACAAGCGAGGCCCCGACCAGCACCCAGGTCGCCTGGATCAGCGCCTCCTGGCCATCCAGGCCACGCCCGATCCGGTTGATCAGATAGGCCAGCATGAAGGCCAGAAGCGCGCCGAAATCGACGGCCTGGCGCACCCACTGACGCGAATTGGAGCCTTCGGCGGCGCTCATGCGGCGGGTCTTTCGGGGTCCAGTCCCACCAGAGATCGGGAGAAGGCGCGGGCGTCGAACGGCTGGAGATCCTCGATTCCCTCGCCCACGCCGATCAGCTTGATGGGGGCGTCCGAGGCCTGGGCCACAGGCACCAGCACTCCGCCGCGGGCCGTGCCGTCCAGTTTGGTCATGACGATGCCCGACACATAGGCGGTGCGGCCGAAGATCTGCTCCTGGGCGAGCGCATTGCGGCCCACCGTGGCGTCCAGCACCAGCAGCGTCTCATGAGGTGCGTCCGGGTCGATCTTCTTGAGCACACGCACGATCTTGAGCAGTTCGTCCATCAGGGCCTGTTTGTTCTGCAGCCGGCCGGCGGTGTCGAAAGGTGTCGCAGGCCACCACCATCACCTTGGCGCCCTTGGCGGTCAGATCGGAGGCGATCTTGCCAAGCGTCGTCGTCTTGCCGGAGCCGTTGACGCCGACGAACAGCACCACGAACGGCTTGGGACCGGACAGGGGATCGAACACGTCCTGGCGCGGCGTCAGCTCGGCGGCTACGGCCTCGGCGAGCGCTTCCTTGACCTCGGTCTCGTCGCTGGTCTTGCCGAACCGGAGCTGGCGGAAACGCTCGACGATCCGCGCCGAGGCGGCGGGCCCGAGATCGCTCTCCAGCAGATGTTCCTCCAGCTGGTCGAGCGCGGCTTCAGAGAGCGGCTCCTTGACGAAGGTCGCCACCACCTGATCGGTCATCTGCCGCGACGAACGCGACAGGCCGTCGCTCAGCCGCTGGAACCAGCCTTTCTTGGGCGTATCGGTCATGATGCGGCTTTAGCGGGGGGAAGCGACGCGGTCACGGGCTTTGCGCGGGCGGGGTCAGAAATCGACCGCCATGCCCTTCTTCTCCCAGTCGCCATAGCGGGTCGGCTCCTGGCCACGCGGGCCGCCCTGCTCGGGCGACAGCTGCAGTGGCGGCGAGGCCAGGCGGCGCGCCTCTGCCTCTTCGAGCGCTCTGCGGGCCGCGGCGCTGATCGGGCGTTCGGGGGTTGCGCCCGGCACGTCGGGGTTGGCGTGCGGCGTCTCGGGCAGAGGCGGAGAATCTGTCACAGGCGACCTGACTTTCAGCAGCGCGTTCTTGATCCCAGATAGGACGAACGCCTGCCCACCGGAACCCGCGACCCAACCATGAACCACCTGAAGACCTTCATCCTCCTGGCCGTCATGACCGCGCTGTTCATGGGCGTCGGCTACCTGATCGGCGGCAGCGGCGGCATGCTGATCGCCCTGGTGTTCGCCGGCGGCATGAACCTGTTCAGCTACTGGAACGCCGACAAGATCGTGCTGAAGATGTACAAGGCCCAGCCGGTCGATGAGACCCATCCCGACCCGGTGGTGCGCAACTACGTGCTGGACACCACACAGATGGCCGTCGACGCGGGCATGCCGATCCCCAACATCACCATCATGCCCAACGATCAGCCGAACGCCTTCGCCACCGGCCGCAACCCGCAGAACGCGGCGGTGGCGGCGACCACCGGCCTGTTGCAGATGCTGACCCGCGAGGAGATCCGGGGCGTGATGGCGCACGAGCTGGCCCATGTGAAGAACCGCGACACCCTGACCATGACGGTGACCGCGACCCTGGCCGGCGCCATCGCGGCCCTGGCCAATTTCGCCCTGTTCTTTGGCGACCGCGACCGGCCGGGCGGCATCGTCGGCACCATCGCCCTGATGCTGCTGGCCCCCATGGCCGCGGGCCTGGTGCAGATGGCCATTAGCCGCCGTCGCGAATACGAGGCCGATCGGGTCGGCGCCGAAATCGCCAGGGATCCCCACGCCCTGGCCTCGGCGTTGCAGAAGATTGAGGCCTACGCCCACCGCATCCACAATCCCACCGCCGAGCGCAATCCCGCCTCGGGCCAGCTGTTCATCATCAATCCGCTGTCGGGAGAGCGGGCTGACAAGCTGTTCTCGACCCACCCGAACACCGGCAACCGGGTCCGCGCCCTGATGGAGCTGGCCACGAAGATGGGGATGAGCAGCTCGGCTCGGGCCTATGCCGACGCCCCGCGGTCAACGCCGCCGCGCAGCACCTCGACCGGGGTGCCCACGACCCCGCGCGGGCCATGGGGCTAAGCGCGGCTCAGCCCTCGCCGAGCACGCCCATGCGCGGCCGCACGGCGGGCGGGCGTTTCTCGAAGGCGATGAAGGCGACGCACAGCCCGGCCCACAAGGCGTGGCTGATGCCGACCAGAAGAGCGAAGGGCAGGCCGGCCACGCCGTAGATCAACACCGTGGTTTCGATGGAGCCGAGGGCGTTGCCGATGCTCTGGGAGGCGATGGCGTTCATCAGGATCATGACAGCCGCGATCAGCAGCTGCAGCCCGGCGGCCAGGCCTCCGCCCATCACCAGAAAGCGCCAGATGACACCCAGACGGGTCGCAGGCTTGCCGGTTTTGTCGTGCTCGCGGCCCAAAATGCGGACCCCGACCGGCACGGCGATCAGGGCGACCACGATCGCCAGAATGCGCCAGTCAACGCCGCCGGCATGCGGCAGCCAGCGCGTCGGCGGAAGGATCGCCAGGCTGATGAACAGCGGCGGCCAAAGCGCGCCGGCGAGACACGCAAGAGGCGCCGCGGTCGAGCGATTGCGTCGCCAGATGATCGGCGTGCGGCCGGGCAGTTCGCCCCTGGCCAGTTCGGCGGCTGAAAGACCCCGGCTCATCGCGTCGGAACCGGCGTGTCGCCGGAATAATCATAGAAGCCCCGGCCGGACTTCTTGCCCAGCCAGCCCGCCTCGACATATTTCACCAGCAGCGGACAGGGCCGGTACTTCGAGTCCGCCAGACCGTCATAGAGCATGTTCATGATAGCCAGCACGACGTCCAGGCCCATGAAGTCGGCGAGCTCAAGCGGCCCCATCGGGTGGTTGGCCCCCAGCTTGAGGGCCGTGTCGATCGAGGTCACCGTGCCAACCCCCTCGTACAGGGTGTAGATGGCCTCGTTGATCATCGGAACCAGCACGCGGTTGACGATGAAGGCCGGGAAGTCCTCGGCGTCAGTGGTGGTCTTGCCCAGGGATCTGGCGAAGGCGGCGGCCCGGTCGTAGGTTTCCTGAGACGTGGCGATGCCGCGCACGATCTCGACCAGCTGCATCACCGGCGCCGGCTTCATGAAATGCATGCCGACGAACCGTTCGGGACGGTCGGTCACCGACGCCAGGCGCGTGATGGAGATGGACGAGGTGTTCGACGCCAGCAGGGTATGGCTGGCCAGATGCGGCGCCAGGTCGCGATAGACCGCTTTCTTGATCGCCTCGTCTTCGGTCGCCGCCTCGATCACCAGATCGCAGGCGCCCACGGCGGCGAGGTTTCCGGCGCTGACCCGGGCGCGTACGGCCTGCCGGTCGTCGGAATTCAATCCCCCCTTGGCGACGTGGCGGTCGAGGCTTCGCTCCAGAGCGTCGAAGGCCCGCTGGGTCTTGGCGTCGTCCGTATCGACCAGCCGGACGTCGCGACCGCTCATGGCCACGACATGGGCGATGCCGACGCCCATCTGGCCGGCGCCCACGATGCCCACGGTGCGGATGTCGGTCATAGTATCCTGATGGCCGTCGAAAGGGAGGCGCACCTTACGGACCGGCGCGCCCCGTGCAAGCGGCGCCAGGGGTGAGACACGCGAAAGCGCCCGCCGGATGACCGACGGGCGCTGAACTGTGCGTTTCGAGTGACGCTCCGCTTACGGGTTGCGAGCGGTGTCCTCGATGGCCTCACCGGCGGCCTGGGTGTCCTCGCCAACGCCGGCGACGGTGTTGCAGGCGGCGGCGACCAGAGCGCCGGCGGCGGCGACGAGCACGAAAATCTTGCGCATGGGAAACTCCTGCGGCTGAAGCGGCCTGGGCCGCGAGAGGGACGCCGAGTCAACGCCGAGCCGTGGCCGCGGTTCCGCGGCACGTCACTCAGGCGGATTCCTCAGGCGGCAGAGGGAAGGTGAGCCGCGCCAGGATCCCGCCGCCTGCGCCGGATACCACCTCCGCCGTTCCCCTCAGTTGCTTGGCGAAGGCGTTCATCAAGGTCAGCCCGACGCCGCTGCGGCCTGGCTCAAGCGCCCCGGGGCCGTCGTCCTCGACTTCCAGCACGCAGCCCTCGTCGGTACGCTTGAACCTGACCTGAAGCGTTCCTCCACGCCCCGCGAAGGCGTGCTTCTGGGCGTTGGAAATGGCCTCGACGGCCCACAGGGCGATTGGCGCCAGACGATCCGGATCGATTATAAGCGAGTCGGCCTCGACCGAAGAGGCCACCAAGGGGCCGCGCCCGCTCTCGGACGCGACCAGCTGGCCGGTCAGTTCGCCGAGGAAGTCGCCTAGGTCCGCCTGCCGGATATCGGCGCTCTGGTAGAGGGTGCGATAGATCAGGGCCAGGGCCGAGATGCGCTGACGTGTGTCGCCGATCGCCGCTCGTGCGGCCGGGTCGGTCAAGGCGCGCTGCTGGAGATTCAGCAGGGAGGAGATGATCTGGAGGTTGTTCTTCACCCGGTGGTGGATTTCGCGAAGCAGCGCATCCTTTTCCGCCAGTGAGGCGGTCAGGGACCGGTCCCGCGTTTCAATATTCTCGGCCAATTCGTCGAGAGTCTTGCCCAGCATCTGGATCTCGGAGGGCGCGTTCAGGGACTGGACCGGCCGTACGCTGAAGCGGCCCTTGGCGTAGATGGCGGCGATCCGCTCAAGATAGTCCAGCCAGCGCACCACGATCCGGTCGGAGGCCCACATCACCGCCAGCAGCGCCACCAGCCAGGCGGCCAGCGGCATGGCGAAAACGCCGACCGGGTTCAGCCGCGCCCACGACAACCAGCCGGGATCAGGCGCCGACAGCACGACCGAGACGTCACTCTCATAGAGAGGCGCGGCCGCCGTCACGCGATCCCGCCCTTCCACATCCTCGACCTCGGTCACGCGCGCGGCGCCGCCGGTCGATCGCACGGCGGCGGCCATGGCAGCCGGGTCGTTTGAAAATGCGGCGCGGTCCGTGGCGGTCAGAATCACGCCGCGTCCATCGACCAGCGCCACCTCGGACCCTTCGGGAAGAGCGACAGGGTCCAGCCGCGGACGTAGGGACGAAAGCGGCACCACGGCGACCATGGCGCCGTCGAACCGTCCCAGGGGCCTCTGCACCCGAACCGCTACCAGCAGAGATGGCCGGTCAGCGAGAGAATCCGGGGCCTGGGTCAGCACGACACGCTCACCGGCGGCCAGCCGCCGGAACCAGTCTGCGGATTGCTCGCCCTGGCGCCCTTCCACAGATCGGGAGGCACACACCACCCGCCCGCTGGCCGAATAGCGATAAAGGGCGTCCAGCCCCTCCGAGCGCTGGGTCAGGCTCTGCAGCCGCGGCGCACAAGCCTGCCCCACGGTGTCCGGGCGAATGCTGTCCAGAAGGATCACCGCGGACTCCAGCCGGGCCCGCGCCGTCGCAGCCGACAGTTCGGCGGCCAGGGCAAGGTCGTCGCGCCGCTCGTCGGCCTCGCTGCGGAAGCCGCTGAAGGCCTGCACGGCGCCCAGGAGCAGGATCGGCAGCAAGGCCACCGCCATGGCGACCGCCAGTCGATAGCGGATGCCTCTGGGCGCCGACCGACGCCGGCCCAGCACCGTCAGCTCCCGCGCGGGCCGCTCAGCCGGTCCGCGTCCGCCAGAATGGAGCGCATGGCGTCACCCGCCGCGCGTCCGTCGCGCTCATAGCCGCCCCGCTCCAGAACGCCGAGCAGAGCCCGGCGAGCCCGGCTGACCCGGCTTTTCACTGTGCCGACGGCGCAGTTGCAGATTTCGGCGGCCTCTTCATAGGCGAAGCCGCCCGCGCCCACGAGGATCAGCGCTTCGCGTTGCTCCTCCGGCAATGTGGCCAGCGCCAGGCGCAATTCGTCCAGCGCCACAGGAGATTCGGGATCGTCGACCGCCACCAGCGTCCGCTCGGCGGCCTCCTGATCCAGTTGCGACTGACGCCACGAGCGGCGCTTCTCCGAATAGAACTGATTGCGCAGGATCATGAAGGTCCAGGCCTTCATGTTGGTGCCCATCTGATAGCTGGCGCGAGCGTCCCACGCCTTCATCATGGCGTCCTGCGCCAGGTCGTCGGCGGCGGTCGGGTCGCCGGCCAGGGTGCGGGCGAACGCGCGCAGGTGCGGAATAAGGGCGACCAGCTGCGTCTTGAACGCCGCATCGTCGCTCGAGGGCGGCTTGGGGGCCGCGGATCTGGACTGACTCATCCGCGCTCGCCGCCGCCGTTGACAGGCTTGGAGGATGGTCCGGCATTGCGCAGGATGTCGAAGAATTCGTCCGGCACCGGCTCGTTGATCACCTGATCGAACATGTGGCGCAGCTTGACCCCGATGGCCTGTTGGCGAAGGCGCGCTTCTTCCAGGTCCGCGCCAGACGCCTGTGGCGCCTTCGCGGAATCTGAGGGCTGAGTCATGGTTTGGGCTGTCCCCGACTTTACGCCGTTGACCGGCGTCGACGTGAGTATTGGCTTAAGCCGCAAGCAAACGCGGCGCCAGGGGTCGGGTTCCCGATCCAGGGCGCCAATCTTGGGGCCTTGCGGAACCCTTGCCGAAAGACGACGTTTCGCCTCCTTAGCGAAGGCTTCGACCTTAGCCTTTACCTATCGGGGATATTCATGAGTCTTCTGGCCAGGCTTGCGCCGCACCTTCCCTATGTGCGTCGTTACGCTCGTGCTCTCACAGGTGATCAGGGCACCGGGGACAACTATGTGCGCGTGGCGCTGGAGGCCCTGGCCGCCGGCGAGCGACAGTTGCCCGCCACCATGACGCCGCGCGTCGCCCTTTATCACGTGTTCCACGCCATCTGGGTGTCCACCGGGGCCCAGTTGGAGGACGGCAGCGGCCTGGAAGCCGGCGACGATCCGTCCCAGCGCCTGATGCGCATCGCGCCCCGCTCGCGTCAGGCCTTCCTGTTGACCGCGCTCGAGGGCTTCACCCCGTCGGAGGCGGCTCAGATCCTGGATTCCGACGTGCAGTCGATCGAGCAGCTGATCGCCTCGGCCCAGCGCGAGATCGACGCCGAACTGGCCACCGACGTGCTGATCATCGAGGATGAGCCGATCATCTCGGCGGATATCGAGAGCCTGGTCCGCGACCTCGGTCACCGGGTGACCTCCGTCGCCACCACCCACGACGAGGCGGTGGACGCCGTCTCGCGCCAGAAGCCAGGGTTGGTGCTGGCCGACATCCAGCTGGCCGACGGCTCCTCGGGCATCGACCAAGCCGTTCCAGCCTGAAACGGTGAAGGCGGCGATCAGCCAGGCGCTGTTCTTCCACCCCTCCCGGGCGCGTCAGGCGGCCTGATCGATCCCGAGCAGCGAAGGCGCTTGCCGCGTCCTCGCCGCTCGGCCACTCTCGCCTCCGCTGTCAGGGGGCGAGCACATGAGCGAAGCGGGAACGACCACCGCCATCACCACGGTTGGGCCGGTCCAGGCCAAGGACCGGATATTCAATCTGGACATGCTTCGCGGCTTCGCCGTGCTGGGCATCCTGGCGGTCAACGCGGCCACCTTCGCCTGGCCTGTCGAAGTGATGATGTCCGAGGCGCCCCCGCCGGTCGATCTCAGTCAGGCGGATTGGGTCGGCTTCTGGGCTGCGGACGTCTTCTTCTCAGACAAGATGCGCACCCTCTTCACACTCCTGTTCGGGGTGTCGGTGTTCCTGGTGGGCGGCGAAACGCGCGATCGCGATCGTGGGCCGCTGCTCACGCGCCGGCTGCTGTGGCTGGGTCTTTTCGGACTGCTGCACGGCATGATCTGGTACGGCGACATCCTGCTTCACTACGCCTATTGCGGCCTGCTGTTCATGCTGTGCCGGTCGTGGTCGGCCAAGCGGCTGCTGAGCTGGGGCGGCGGGATCACCGTCCTATGGGGTGTGATCGCGACGCTCGGCTATCTGGCGATCGCCAACGCCCCCGCTGAGCTGGCCGATCAGATGCGGGCCGGACAGCCCGCCAGTGATCCCGAGACCATCGCCGCCGTGGTTCAGGCCTATGGCAATGGCGCATTCGGCTGGTTCACCCAGAATGTCGCCGACTGGGCGATGTTCCAGCTGGCGTTGAGCCCCTTCCTGATCCCCATCACCGTGCCGCTAATGATGCTCGGTCTTGGCCTCTACAAGATCGGCTTCTTTTCCGGAAAGGCGCCGATGGCGCTCTATCTCGTCTTGCTCGTCGTTGGCGGCCTGAACCTCGCGGCCTTCGCCGTGCTGCGTTGGCAGGACGTTATGGCCGGTCCCGACGTTGATCCTACCAGAGGCTGGGCGGCGGCCATGGGCGGCATGGCGCCGCTGATCAGCCTGTTCTACGCCTCGTCCCTGATCCTTCTGGCGAGGTTCGGGCTGAAGCCTTTGCTGAGCCTGCTCGCCCCGGTCGGGCGGATGGCCTTCACCAACTATCTGACCCAGACCCTGATCATGGCCAGCCTCTACTATCTGCCATGGGGGCCCTTCTGGTTCGGGCAGCAGGGGCCGGCGGCGATCTGGATGTCGGTCGGGGCCATCTGGCTGCTGCAGATCGTCTGGTCGCCGCTGTGGCTGTCGCGCTTCACCATGGGTCCGTTCGAATGGCTGTGGCGGCGGGTGACCTACAAGGGGCCGGTGCC
>CAXBPJ010000009.1:0-12557 GCA_963977325.1 uncultured Brevundimonas sp.
CCACGGCGAAGACCTCGCCGGGGCTGGGCGCTTCGTCCAGGCCGAGGATTTCGACCGGGGTGGCCGGACCAGCCTCCTTGAGCTGTTCATTGCGCTCGTTGAGCAAGGCGCGAACCTTGCCCCAGGCCGAGCCCGCCACGACGATGTCGCCGCGCTCAAGCGTGCCGCGCTTGACCAGCACGGTCGCCACCGGGCCGCGCCCCTTGTCGAGCTTGGCCTCGATGACCACGCCCTCGGCCGAACGGTCCGGGTTGGCGCGCAGGTCCATGACCTCCGCCTGCAGCAGAATGGCGTCGATCAGGCCGTCGAGGTTGGTGCGGTTCTTGGCCGACACCTCGATGATCTGAGTATCGCCGCCCAGGCTCTCGGAGATGACCTCGTACTGCAGCAATTCGTTGACGACCCGCTGGGGGTCGGCGTCGGGCTTGTCGATCTTGTTGACCGCCACGATGATCGGGGTTTCGGCCGCCTTGGCGTGCTGGATGGCCTCAATCGTCTGGGGCATGACGCCGTCGTCGGCGGCCACGACCAGCACCACGATGTCTGTCACGTCGGCGCCGCGCGCCCGCATGGCCGAGAAGGCGGCGTGACCCGGGGTGTCCAGGAAGGTCACCGCCTGGTCGTCCTTGGTGCGGACCTGATAGGCGCCGATGTGCTGGGTGATGCCGCCGGCCTCGCCGCCCGCCACGTCGGTGGTGCGCAGCGCGTCCAGAAGGCTGGTCTTGCCGTGATCGACGTGGCCCATGATGGCCACCACCGGAGCGCGGCCTTCGCTGGCGTCGGAATCATCGGCTTCCGCGATGAAACCGGTCTCGATGTCGCTCTCGGACACGCGCTTGACCGTCATGCCGTATTCGTCGGCGACCAGTTCGGCCGTGTCGGAGTCGATCACGTCGTTGATCTTCATCATCAGGCCCTGACGCATCAGGAACTTGACGACGTCGGCGCCGCGGATGGCCATGCGGTTGGCCAGTTCGCCGACGGTGATGGTGTCGGGAATGACCACTTCGCGCGGACGGTTCGGCGCGTCGGTGGAGCCGCCCTTGCGCTTTTCCTTCTCGCGTTCGCGGGCGCGGCGGACCGACGCCAGCGAGCGCATGCGCTCAGCGGTGTCGCCGTCGCCGGCCACGGACTGGATGGTCAGGCGGCCTTCGCGGCGCTTGGGCTCGCCGCGCGTGCGGCTGACGGCCTTGCCGGCGTCTGAGAAGCGCTTATCGCGATCCTCCTCGGCCCGGCTGCCGGCCGGACGTCCGAAGGCGGCGCGGCTGGGCCGCGCGACCTCGGGCTGGGCGGGAGGCTGGTTGGGAGCGGCGCGACCGCCGGGCGCGGAGCGCGCTCCGCCCGGACCGCGGGCGCTGGGCGCCGGGCGCGGATCAAGGGCCGAATATCGGACCGGCTGGGCCGGACGGGCGCCGGGCGGACGACCCGAGCTCGAGCCGGCGCCCTGCTGGGGACGTTCGGCATAACTTCTCTCGCCGCCGCCGGCCGCCTGTTCGCGCACCGAGCGTCCGCCGAAATTCGGGGCGGGCGCGCGCTGGCCATAAGGGTTCTTGCCCTGACCGGGGCGGGGCGCCCGCTGACCGAAGTTGACCTCCGGCCGCTTGGGCGCGGAGGGACGCGGGGCGGGTTCGGCGGGCTTGGGCGCTTCCGGAGCCGGAGCCTCGACCTTGGGCGCTTCAGCCGGCTTGGCGGCGGCGCGGCGGGTCGGAGCGGGAGCCGGGGCGGCGGCGGCCAAAGCCGCGGCCTGCTCGCGCGCACGCTCAGCGGCCGCGCGGGCGTCGGCGGCCTCTTTGGCGGCGGTCTGGGCGGCCTCGGAGGCCTTGGCCTCGGCCTGTTTCTTGGCTTCGGCGGCACGCTTTTCGGCTTCGCGAGCCTCGGCGTCGCGCTTCACACGCTCGGCGCTGGCCGCCTCGATGGCGCGGCGACGGGCCTCCTGCTCGCTCGACGACAGGCCGCCATCGCCCGAAGGCGCCGCTGCGGCCGGGCGAGCCGGCGCGGCGACAGGCTGGCCCTGCGGACGTGGACGCGCGACATCGAAGCCCTGCTGGCGCTGGACCGGCGAGGGGCCGCCCACGCGGCGCTTGGTCTCGACCACCACGGTCTTGGACCGGCCGTGGCTGAAGCTCTGGCGCACGGTGCCGGCCGCGACGGCTCCCTGCTGACGCGGCCTCAGGCTCAGCGGCGCGCGCGGCCCGGTCTGGGACGGAGTCCCGGTGGGGGCCTGCGGCTTGCCGTCGTCGGTCTTGTCTTTGTCGTCGCTCATTCGGTCGCTTTTACTGTCGGCGGGCGAAATCCCGCCGTTCCTTCGTCAAACGCAAACGGACGCGCATAGCCCCAATTCCCTCAGGAACCGGAACCCCGCCCGTCCAAGGCCTCTCCTGATCCGCTCTCGGCGCCGGCGCCGGCGTCGCCCGAAGGCGTCGCCTGGTCCCAGCTCCCAGGTCGGAGCGCTCGAAATCCCGCCAGTCTCCGGACCTCGTCGGTCCATCGATCGGCGCGCCCGCCCGCAAGCAGGACGGCGTGTATCACATTTTCCAGCCCGAGGGCCAAACCCAATTCTTCGGCGGAAAACGTCCCGCAGACGCCCGGCGGCGGGGTTTGATGACGAGCCAGCGCCAAGAGCTTGCCCCGCCCGTCCGCCGAGCCGTCAGCGGCCTCGATCAGCCAGGCGGCCCGCCCGCCCCGAATGGCGGCGGCGGATTTCTCGAAGCCGGAGATAAGCACGCCCTCGCGCCGGGCAAGGCCCAGTTGCTCGAGACAGCGTCTTTTCAGGAGCTTGTCGAGGGTGTCCGGCAGGTCGGGGGCGGCCTTGAGCGGCGCCTTGGCGGCCCGGGCGAACAGGCCCTTCTTCGCCGCCGTCTCCACCGAGGCGCGGTCGGCCGCGACCCACAGTCCGCGACCAGGCAGGCGCCGGGCCAGATCGGGGACCACCTGGCCGTCCGGCCCCGCGACGAAGCGGATCAGGCGTGATTCCTCCATGACCTCGCGGGTGACGAGGTCGCGGCGTTCACGCTCCGATGTCGCTCTCGCGAGGCTCATGGACGATCAGGGGCTCCATCACGCGTCGCGGGATTTTTCGAGGTCTTCGGCGAAGACCTCCGTCTCGCCCGGGTCGAGGTCGGCGCCCTCCAGGGCCTCCGGCTCCGCGGGCGACCCGTCATCCTGCGGGCCGCCGAAGACGGCTTCGGGATCCTCAGGATCGTAGCCGTCCTCGTCCTCGTACTCCGGCTCGGGCTGGGGCAGTTCGGAGGCATCGATCCAGCCGGCGGCCACGCGGGCCTGGAGGATCAGCATCTCGGCGTCCTCCTGGCTGAGGTCGAAGCTCTCAAGCACGCCCGGCACCTTCACGCGTTCGGCGCCGCGCTGTTCGTAACCGCCGCGCACCTCGTCGGTGGCCAGGTCGGCCAGGTCCTCGACCGTCTTCACGCCGCCTTCGCCAAGGGCGACGGCGATGGGCAGGGTGACGCCGGGCACCTCGAGCACGCCGTCGTCGACGCCCAGCGCCTTGCGCTTGTCGTCAAGCTCGGCGGCCTGCTTGGCCAGATAGTCGTTGGCGCGGGCCTGGAGCTCCTCGGCGGTGTCCTCGTCGAAGCCCTCGATGTCGGAGATCTCGTAGGGTTCGACGAAGGCCAGGTCCTCGACCGTGGCGAAGCCCTCGGTGACCAGCAGCTGGGCGATGACCTCGTCGACGTCCAGAGCGTCCTGGAACAGCTGGGTGCGCTCGGCGAATTCCTTCTGGCGGCGTTCCGAGTCCTGGGCCTCGGTGATGATGTCGATCTGCCAGCCGGTCAGCTGGGAGGCGAGGCGCACATTCTGACCGCGACGACCGATGGCCAGCGACAGCTGCTCGTCGGGCACCACCACCTCGACGCGGCCGGCCTCCTCGTCCAGCACCACCTTGGAGACTTCGGCGGGGGCCAGGGCGTTGACGATGAAGGTCGGCTCGTCCGGGTTCCACTGGATGATGTCGATCTTCTCGCCCTGCAGCTCGGCGACCACGGCCTGGACGCGCGAGCCGCGCATGCCGACGCAGGCGCCCACGGGATCGATCGAGCTATCGTTGGACAGCACCGCCATCTTGGCGCGCGAGCCCGAGTCGCGGGCGGCGGCGCGGATCTCGATCACGCCGTCATAGACCTCGGGCACCTCCTGGGCGAACAGCTTGGCCATAAAGCCGGGGTGGGCGCGCGACAGCATGACCTGCGGGCCCTTAGCCTCGGGGCGCACGTCATAGATGTAGGTGCGGATGCGGTCGCCGATGTTGAACACCTCGCGCGGGATCGACTGATCGCGACGCATGACGCCCTCGCCCCGGCCCAGATCGACGATGGTGTTGCCGTACTCGACGCGCTTGACCGTGCCGTTGACGATCTCGCCGACGCGATCCTTGAACTCTTCGTACTGATTGGCGCGTTCGGCCTCGCGGACCTTTCCGGTCACCACCTGACGGGCCATCTGGGTCTGGACCCGGCCGAAGTCGAACGGCGGCAGGGTCTCGACATATTCCTTGCCGACCTCGGCCTCCGGGTCACGCTTGGCGGCGTCGGACAGGCGCACCATGGCGGCGTCGTTGAATTCCTCCAGCTCGTCCTCGGGCTGCCAGTCGTCCTCCACGATGGTGACGTGGCGGGTCAGGAACAGCTCGCCGGTCTTGGGATCGATCTTGGCGCGGATGTCGTGGTGGGCGCCGTAGCGCGACTTGGCGCCCTTCTGGATCGCCTCCTCGATCGCCTCAATGACGATCTCCTTGTCGATGTTCTTCTCCATGGCCACCGCATTGGCGATGGAGAGGAGTTCGAGGCGGTTCGCGGAAATGCCGGTCAGAGCCATCAGCGGGAATCCTTGGTCGTCGTCTTGGATTGGGGTTCGTCGGCGTCGCCTTCCGGCAAGCCGTCGTCTTCGGGTTCACCGCGGGCCGCCCGGATGGCGGCGCCGCGTTTCATGAGGTCGTCGTTCAGCACCAGCTTGGCGTCGGACAGCCAGGCGAAGGGGATCAGGGCGGTGTCCTCCTCGCCATCCAGATCGACGGCGACATTGTCGTCCTCGATCCCGGCCAGCACGCCCTTGAAGCGCTTTCTGCCCTCGACCATCCGGTCGGTCTCCAGCCGCGCCTCGAGCCCCTCGAAGGTCTGGAAGTCCTCCAGCCGGGTTAGGGGCCGGTCGATGCCGGGCGAGGAGACCTCAAGCATATATTCGCCGGCGATTGGGTCGGCGGCGTCCATCACCTCCGACACCGCGCGGCTGAGCCGGGCGCACTGTTCGACCGAGATGTCGTGATCCGAGGGACGCTCGGCCATGATCTGCAGGCGGCGGCGCTGGGTCCCGCCCATCAGCCGGATGCGCACGATCGCCAGCCCCAGGCTCTCGGCCACGGGCTCGATCAGCTCCATCAGCTGGCGGTCTTCGGCGGTCTTGGCGCGCAAAACGGGTCTCGGACAAAACAAAAGCGGCAGGCCATCCGGGCCGCCGCTTCAATCGGCGCCGTCGGACGCCGGTCTAACGATGTAGGGCGGCATATAGGCCAATCGGTCGGTCGAGAAAAGCCCCAAGGTCTTTGACAGAGGGGCTACATCGCCATCCGCGCTTCGATCACGTCATAGGGCGCGGTCAGGCCGTGGTCGCGGTCGATAAGGCCGGCGGCGGTGAGGGCCTCGACGTCTTCGTGTACGCGCTTGTAGTCCCGGCCCAGGTCGCGGGCGAGGGCGGCGATGCTGGCGGCCGGATGGGCGTGCAGGTGACGCAGCAGATGATAGCGTTTGGGCGTCAACACTTTCATGAGCGTTTCGAGGCTGCCGAACGACAGGCTGCGCTCGGTCTGAGTGATCTCGCCCCGCTCGGCGCGCCGCCACGTCTCCGCGACGCGGGCGCCCATTTCGTCCAGGGTTTCGACATGAAGCTTGACCTCAGTCATCGCTCGTTCGCCTCTTCCTGACTTCCCCGAGGAAGTCCCTGATCAACTGGTCGATCGACACAAACCGGTAGGCGGATTCCACCCCATCGAGATGGCGATGGTCTCCCTTGCCGCGCTCATTGTCGAACCCGACCACGCGATGCCCCCGAAACCCGTAGAAGAGACTGTATTTCAATCGATGGATTGACGGTGGCACGGCGACGGGAACCGACCAGACCCTGATCTGGATGATGGCGCCGTCCGAGAACTCGCGCTTCACCTCGATCAGAAGCTTGGCGGGCATATGTCAATTTAGGCCATAGAGGCGTCAGCCGCAACTCGGGTCGCTGGTCGGACCTCCCGCATTTCGCCATCTTGTGCTATATAAAGCCGCCTCCCTTTCCCGTTCAGGATCATCGCCTTGAGCGTCACGCTCGATCTCACGCGCGCCGCGCCCGCCGTTTCGGCTCCCGTCAACCTGACCGGTCTGACGCGCGAGGGGCTGCGCGAGGCCCTGATCGCGGCCGATATCTGCCCGCCCGAGAAGGCGAAGATGCGGGCCAGCCAGGTGTGGCGGTGGATCCACCACTACGGTGTCACCGACTTTGGCCTGATGAGCGATGTGGCCAAGGACACGCGGGCGAAGCTGGCCGAAGCCTTCACCCTGGCCCGTCCCGAGATCGTCGAGCGCCAGGTGTCCAGGGACGGCACCCGCAAGTGGCTGATCCGCACCGCGCCGGGCATCGAGATCGAGACCGTCTATATCCCCGACGTCGGCCGGGCCGGGGCGCTGTGCGTGTCCAGCCAGGTGGGCTGCACCCTGAACTGCACTTTCTGCCATACCGGGACGCAGAAGCTGGTCAGAAACCTGACCGCCGCCGAGATCGTGGCCCAGGTGCAGGTGGCGCGCGACGATCTGGGCGAATGGCCCAGCCCCAAGGAAGCCCGCCGCCTGTCTAACATCGTCTTCATGGGCATGGGCGAGCCGCTGTATAATCTCGACCACGTCGCCGACGCCATCGACATCATCTCGGACAATGAGGGCATCGCCCTATCGCGGCGCCGGATCACGGTCTCGACCTCCGGCGTCGTTCCGCAACTGCAGGCGCTGGGCGAGCGGACGGCGGCCATGCTGGCCATCAGCCTGCACGCCACCAACGACCCGCTGCGCGACGTGCTGGTGCCGCTGAACAAGAAATACGACCTGGCCCAGTTGATGGCCGGCATCCGCGCCTATCCGGGCCTGTCCAACGCGCGGCGGGTGACGTTCGAATATGTCATGCTCAAGGGCGTTAACGACAGCCCTGAAGAGGCCCGCGCCCTGCTCGACCTGATCAAGGGCATCCCCGCCAAGGTCAATCTGATCCCGTTCAATCCGTGGCCGGGCACGGATTATGAATGCTCGGACTGGAAGACGATCGAGCGCTTTGCGACGATCCTCAACAAGGCCGGCTACGCCTCCCCGATCCGCACCCCCCGCGGCCGGGACATCCTCGCCGCCTGCGGGCAGTTGAAGAGCGAGAGCGAGAAGGTCCGGGCCAGCGCCAGACGCGCGGAGCAGGCGGCGGCCTAGCCGGTCCATGATCGGCCGCAGATTGACGGCCGGACGGATTTCAACAAACAGTGGTTGGTCGATTGGAGGGACCGACCATGAAGGCGTACGCATTCGGCTGGCTTCTGATTCTGGCCTCGACGCCGGGATCGCTGGCGCAGGCTCAAGTCCCGCCGACCGGACCCCGCGCCGTGCTGCAGGCCATTTCAGAGGCCCAGCGCGAGTGCGCCGCCTATGGGGGCCGCTTCACCGTTGAGGACGGTTTCGACACGCGACTGGCGCTGAATTCCGACGCCGCCCCCGATCATGTTCTGAATTATGGCGCGGCGGCGTGCGAAGGCGCTGGCGAGGATTACGACGGCGCCGCCCGGGGCGGCTATCGAGACAATGGCTGCGGCAGAAACGGTTGCCGCGTCGAGGTGTTTCTCTCCGGCTCCGGTGGCCATCGCAAGGTGTTCAGCGAACCGGTATGGACCGCCGAGATCAACAGGGAGACGGCCCCGGCGCGCCTGCGCTTCAGCGCCTCCACCATGCCGGGCTGCGAGGCCAGCTATGCCGAGGGCTGTCATGCCGAATGGGGGTGGAACGGCCAGGCCTTCGCGCACCTGCGCTTCATCGACAAGTCCGACATGGCGTGGATGCAACCGCTGGAGACGGATGCCGCGACCGGTAGCGACGCCGCTATTCAAGGCGAGGCGGAGGTACGAGCGCTGATGGCCGCGATCTTCGAGCGTCCAAGGGGCACGACGAGCATGTGGCCGGACCAGATCTACACTCCGGACATGCAGCGATTCATGGATGCGGGGGAGGACGGCGAGGGCTACTGGGGCGCCGACCCCCTGACGGGGGGACAGGACTGGACTGAAGTGCGTCACCGGGTCGACCGGATTGAGATGCTGGGCGATGACGGTGCGGTGGCTGAGGTCGCGATCAGCGTCGATGATGGCGATTGGTGGAGTCGAAACTTCTTCCTGAAAAAGATCGCGGGCTCCTGGTTGATCGACGATTGGGCTTATGAGGGGGCGAGCTTCCGCTCCCTCTGGTAACAGCCCGACATCATTCCTGACCGGGTGTGGCGCCGAGGCGCTTGCGGATTGCGGCGCGAATGAGGCAGACGGGCGGGGTTCGCAACCGCAGAGCGTCATGGCTTCGTCCACCCTCGTTCCCGGCCTCAGCAGTCCGGAAGTCCAGGCCTTCGCCACCGGCTTTCCGGTGACGTTGGCGCACGGGGCGGCGACCCTGGCCCTGCTGCTGACCGGCGTGATCATCTACAGCCTGATGACCCCGTGGAAGGAGCTGGAGCAGCTGAGGCGCGGCAATGTCGCCGCCGCCCTGGCCTTCGCCGGGGTGCTGCTGGGCCTGGCCATTCCGCTGGCGGTGTCGCTGTCGGCCTCGACCTCGCTGCGCGATATTCTGATCTGGGGCGCGGCGACCCTGGTGTTGCAGCTGCTGGCCTTCCGCATCGTCGATCTGCTGCTGCCGGGTCTGGCCAGGCGCATCGTCGAAGCCGAGATTTCGGCCGGCATCGTGCTGTTCGCGGCCAAACTCGCCACCGCTCTGGTGCTGGCCGCCGCATTGAGCGGCTGACGCCATGACCTTTCCGCGCCTGCCGGACTGGGCGGTCTATGCGGCCATCGTCATCGCGATCCTGGTCGCCGCCCTGAGCCGCCGCGAAAGCATCGAGGCGCCGTCGCCCGACGCCCACGCCGATCCGGCCGACGGCCCCCTGCTGGGCCCGCTGACGCCGTTTGATCCGACCGTGGTGGTGGACGCGCCGGACGGACCGTTCCAGCCCCAGTCGGGCACCGCCTTCGCGATCGCATCAGAGGGTCTGTGGCTGACCGCCCGGCACGTGGTCGAAGGCTGTCGCCAGCCGGCCCTGGTGGTGGGCGGCGGCCAGGCCATCGCCGCCGACATGCGCCTGGCCCCCCGCGCGGACGTCGCCATGCTGATCACCGAGGGTGGACCCACGCCGCTGCCGGTCGCGGCGGACGCGCCGCTGCGTCGGGGCCAGCGCGCCTTTCACCCCGGCTATCCGCAAGGCCGGCCGGGCGAGGTGACCAGTCGGCTGCTGGGCCGCGAGACCCTGCGGGTGCGGGGCCGGGGCGCGCGCGACGAGCCGGTGCTGGCCTGGGCCGAGGCGGGACGCAGCCGGGGGCTGGAGGGCACGCTGTCGGGCCTGTCCGGGGGCCCGGCCCTGGATCGCGAGGGCCGGGTCATCGCCGTCACCATCGCCGAGGCGCCGCGCCGGGGCCGCATCTACACCACCGCGCCCGACACCTTGGGACCGGTCGTTCGCGGGGTGCTGCGAGGCGAAGGGGCGATCGCGCGGGCCATGACGATCGACAACTATGGCCGAGTGTCCGAGACGCTTCGGCGAAATCTGAAGGTGGCGCGGGTGGTTTGCCTGGCGGTCTGATCGCCTCATGCCCGCCGGTATTTCAGGGTTTTCCAGGGGAGGGGGCGAGGCGTTAGCCCTCGCTCGCCGACATTTCAGGAGCGCCTTCATGACCGATGCCTATGACACCCTGCTGATCGAGCGCCACGCCGACGGCTATGCGGTGGTGACGCTGAACCGGCCTGAGGCGCTGAACGCGCTGAACTCGGCGCTGTTCAGGGATCTGGCGGCGTTTCTGGACGCGGTCGAGCAGGACGACACGGTGCGCTGCCTGATCCTGACGGGCTCCGGCGACAAGGCGTTCGCGGCCGGCGCCGACATCAAGGAGATGGCCGACCAGACCTACGCCCAGATGTATGCGGGGAATTTCTTCGCCCTGGGCCACGACCGGATCACCCGGTTCAGGAAGCCGATCATCGCGGCGGTGAACGGCTTCGCGCTCGGCGGCGGCTGCGAACTGGCCATGCTGTGCGACTTCATCGTGGCCTCCGAGAAGGCGAAATTCGGCCAGCCGGAGATCAATCTGGGCGTGGCGCCGGGCATCGGCGGCTCGCAACGGCTGACCCGGCTGGTCGGCAAGTCCAAGGCCATGGACATGGTGCTGACCGCCCGGATGATGGACGCGGCGGAAGCCGAGCGCGCCGGGCTGGCGTCGCGGGTGTTTCCGCACGAGGCGCTGATGGACGAGGCGCGCAAGATCGCCGCCCGCATCGCCGCGCAGAGCCCGCTGGCCGTCATGGCCAACAAGGAGATGGTCAACGCCGCGCTGGAAACAACCCTGACGCAAGGGGTGCAGTTCGAGCGCCGGCTGTTTCACAGCCTGTTCGCCTTCGAGGACCAGAAGGAAGGCATGGCGGCGTTCGTGCAGAAGCGGAAGCCGGAATTCAGGGGGCGGTGAAGGCGAGTCTCCCTCCCCTTCATGGGGAGGGTGGCCCGGAGGGCCGGGTGGGGTTCGTATGGGCAGGGACTCTTCCCCACCCTGCCGATGCTCCGCATCGGCTGTCCCTCCCCATGAAGGGGAGGGAGAGTCAGGCCGTCTCTTCCAACCGCTCCACCGCCCACCTCGCCGCGTCCCGCACCACGGGATCCTCGTGCCCCAGCCGGGCGCGCGCCGCCTCGGCCAGCGCGGGATCGTCCGAGTTGCCGATGGCGTAGAGGACGTTCCTGAGAAACCGCGCGTGGCCGATGCGCTTGACCGGGCTCTTGGCGAACAGGTCGCGGAAGGCGGTGTCGTCTAGGGCGGCGAGGTCGGCCAGCGACGGTGAGATCAGGGCCTCTCGGGCCTGAAGCCGCCCTTCTCGCGCTTCCCGGGCGAACTTGTTCCAGGGGCAGACGGCCAGGCAGTCATCGCAGCCGTAGATACGGGAGCCTGCCGCCACACGGAATTCCTCCGCCCAGGCGCCGGCATACTCAATGGTGAGATAGGAGAGGCACCGCCGGGCGTCGAGCTGGAACGCGGCGGGAAAGGCGTTGGTCGGGCAGGCGTCGAGACAGGCGGTGCAGGAGCCGCAATGCTCGCCCTCGGGCGCATCGGGCTCGAGCTCCGCCGCGCTGAGAATCACGCCCAGGAACAGCCAGCTGCCGTGGTCGCGCGACAGCAGGTTGGTGTGTTTGCCCTGCCAGCCGAGGCCGGCGCGCTGGGCCAGCGGCTTTTCCAGAAGGGGCGCGGTGTCGACGAAGACCTTGACGTCCTCGCCCGTCCTGGCGGCGACCAGGCCGGCCAGTTCCTTGAGCCGGCCCTTGATCAGGTCGTGGTAATCGTCGCCTCGGGCATAGACCGACAGATAGCCGCGCGAGCGGTCGGCCAGCTGCGGCAGCGGGTCCTCGGGCGGGCCATAGTTCATGCCGAGCACGATGGCGGTCTTGGCCTCGGGCCACATGGCGGTGGGATGAGCGCGGCGATCCAGAGTTCGCTCCATCCAGCCCATCTCGCCGTGCCGGCCCGCCTCGACGAAATGGCGCAGCCGCTCGCCCGCGTCCCAGGGCTCGGAGGCCGAGGCGAAGCGGCAGGCCTCGAAACCCAGCGCGGTCGCGCGGGCCCGGATGGCGTCGCGCGGATCGGCGGCCAAGGGTCGGTCCTTCAGAAATCCAGATCGGTATAATGCGCCGAGGGCATGACGCCTGGGAAGCGATCCGACAACAGGGGGCGCAGCGTCGGGCGCGACTTCACCTTGGAATACCACTCCTTGAGCGCCGGGGCCTGTTTCCAGGGAACCTCGCCGAAGTAGTCGAGCACCGACAGGTGGGCGCCGCAGACCAGGTCGGCGGCGCTCATCCGGCGGCCGGCCAGCCAGTCCCGCTCGGTTGCGAGCGTCTCCAGCAGGGCGATGTGTTCGCGAAGGGTCTCACGGCCGGCCCGCAGCTGTTTGGCGTCGGGCGGGCCCAGGCGCATCAGGGCCTTCTCCATCCGCTCGTGCAGCAGGACCCCATCGACCTCATCGGTGAAGCGGCGCTCGAAGAAGGCCACGAGCCGGCGGACCTCGGCGCGTCCGCTGGGGTCGGCGGGAAGCAGAAAGGGCTCGGGCGCCCGGTCCTCCAGCCAGCCTAGAACGGCGTCCAGCTCGACCAGCACCAGGGTCTGGCCGCGCTCGTGAACCTCCACCACCGGCGGCATGCCGTTGGGGCTGAGGCGGTCCAGGGGGCAGTCGGCCTCCCACGGCTTCACGATGGTCTCGCTGAAGGCCAGCCGTGCTTCGCCCAGGGCCAGCCGCGCCGCG
>CAXBPJ010000010.1:0-12448 GCA_963977325.1 uncultured Brevundimonas sp.
GCTCGGGCGGGGCCAGCACCTGTTCGACCTGGATCAGCCACCAGGCGATCCCGGCGTGCGCCAGCACGATCAATGCCAGGGCGGCGAGCCGCCACGGCTTGGCGCGGAGGGACGCCCAACGATCTCGGAACCAACTCATGGACGGACCCTGCCGGTTTTGACCGGCTTCGTCGATGCCGACTCTTCAGACGCCCCGCGACGCCGTCACGGTTTTGAGCCGAACGCCTGATCGTTCACCGCCATGACCGAGGTCATCGGGCCCGCCAGCCACGCCAGATGCGGCGTCAAGGTCGTGTCTCGGATATGATCTTGATAGGCGCCGAGCGCTCCGCGCAAATCCCCCACCACCTCCGGGATTCGGCTGTTGCGGTTAATTGCCGAGGTGCAGCACAGATGCTTATGGGCGGCGGACAGCGGCTCCGTGATCAGCACAGGTTGAAACGCGCCGGCTTTCAGCGCGGCTTGCGCCCAAAAGTGCTCGAACAGCTTTCGAAAGCCCAGATCGGTCCACGCCCGCCCGGTCACCGCGTAGTTGTTGGTGTGCGCCTTCCTGTCGACCGGGCGATCATGGATGACATGCGCTCCGTCCAGTTCGGCCGGAGGGTCGCCGAACATCTTGGCCATGGCCGGCGAACTCCACAGCCAACCCTGTTCGCTGGGCGCCTGAGCCCGCAGCCGGTCGAAGATGTCGGCCCGCACCCAGTCGTCGTCGTCGGTGAAATAAAGGATGTCGTCGTCCTGGACGGCCAATTTCCGGATACGTTCCACCGGCACGATGCTCGCGCCGCGCACTTCCTCGATCAGCCCCACCGAGATCGCCTTCATCGCCGCTCGGTATTCCAGAAACGTCATCGCCATGACGGCATCCCACCGTGCGGCGAAATCGATGATCAGCGTCTCGGGCAAACGAAAGCGCGCGCAAAAGGCGCGGGTGTCGTTCAGATCGAAATGGGTCCAGTCGGGCGTGGCGCGCGTGACGACATAGTTGCGCCCCCCAGCCATCAGGTCAGAGCCGCATCAATACTCACGGCGACGCTCTGGATGTCGCCCATGCCGTCGATCTCGGTCAGCTTACCCTGGCCTTCGTAATAGGGAAGCAGCGGCGCGGTCTGGCGATTATAGACGGCCAGCCGGTCCTTGAAGGTCGCCGGATTGTCGTCGGCCCGGCCCTGGTCGGCGAAGCGCTTCTCGATGCGGGAGGTCAGGGCGGCGTCATCGACCTTCAGCCGGATCACTCGGTCGATCCGGGCGCCGCGCTTCTCAAGCATGGCGTCCAGCGCCTCGGCCTGGGCCACGGTGCGGGGAAAGCCGTCGAATATGGCGCCGCCGGCCGCCTCGGCCTCGGGCAGGCGGTCCTCGATCAGGGCGATGACGACCTCGTCGGTGACCAGATCGCCCCGCGCCATGATGTCCTTGACCGTCCGGCCCAGCTCGGAGCCCGAGGCGATGGCGGCGCGCAGCATGTCGCCCGTCGACAGCTGGACCATGCCGCGCGTCTCGACCAGGCGCTTGGCCTGGGTGCCCTTGCCGGCGGCAGGCGGCCCGAACAGGATCAGATTCATCGGGCCCCTCCCCTCTTATTCAGATCACCTACGGACCGGCGCCGGCATGCCTCGACCGCCGCCACGACCGCCCTGGCCCCGTCCGCGCAGCTTGGCCTTCTTGATCAGGCCTTCGTACTGGTGGGCCAGCAGGTGCGACTGGATCTGCGCCACCGTGTCCATGGTGACCGAAACCACGATCAGGATCGAGGTGCCTCCGAAATAGCCCACGGCCGGGAACTGGCCGATCATGAACTCCGGCAGCAGGCAGACGGCGGTGATGTAGATGGCGCCGATCGTGGTCAGGCGGGTCAGGACGTAGTCGATATACTCCGCCGTCCGCTTGCCCGGCCGGATGCCCGGCAGGAAGCCGCCGTACTTGCGCAGGTTGTCGGCCGTATCTTCGGGATTGAAGGTGATCGAGGTGTAGAAGAAGCAGAAGAAGATGATCAGGGCGCCATAGAGCACCAGGAACAGCGGCTGGCCGTGGCTCAGCTGAGCCGCGGCGGTCGGCAGCCACGACAACCAGCTCGGCAGGTCGGCGTTGGCGGTCATCTGGGCCACGGTGGCCGGCAGCATCAGCAGCGACGAGGCGAAGATCGGCGGGATGACGCCGGCGGTGTTGACCTTCAGCGGCAGGAAGCTGCGCTCCCCCCCCGCCATGCGGTTGCCCTCCTGACGCTTGGGAGACTGGATCAGCAGCCGGCGCTGGGCCCGCTCCATGAAGACGATGAAGCCGATCAGGGCGACAGCTAGGGCGACGATGAAGATCAGGGCGAAGGCCGAGATCTGTCCTTCCTGGGCCAGGCCCAGCAGGCGGCCGATGGTGCCCGGCAGCACAGCCACGATGCCGGCGAAGATCAGCAGGGAGATACCGTTGCCGACGCCGCGCGCGGTGATCTGCTCGCCCAGCCACATCAGGAACATGGTGCCGCCCGTCAGGGTCACGACCGTGGTAGCGATGAAGAAGACGCCCGGGTTGTCGACCATGCCCTGCGAGGCGTTCAGCCCCACCGCGATACCCATCGACTGGGCGATGGCCAGCACCACGGTCAGATAGCGGGTGTACTGGTTCAGGGTCTTACGGCCCGCCTCGCCGCCTTCCTTCTTCAGCTTCTCCCAGGGGCCGTACACGGCGCCCATCATCTGCACGATGATCGAGGCCGAGATGTAGGGCATGACGTTCAGGGCGAAGACGGCCATCCGCTCCACCGCGCCGCCCGAGAACATGTTGAACATGTCCAGGATGCCGCGCTGCTGGTCGGGGTTGCCGAAGAAATCGAGGAAGGCCTGGGAATTGATGCCCGGGATCGGAATGTAGGTGCCGATCCGATAGACGATCAGCGCGCCCAGCGTGAACAGCAGGCGCTTGTGCAGCTCGGTCGCCTTCGAAAAGGAACCGATGTTCATATTGGCTGCGAGTTGTTCGGCGGCCGAAGCCATCAGGCGGTCTCCCCGGAGACGCTAATACGACAAGCGTCGTCAGATAGGCGGAAAGCGGCGCTCTTGCGAGGGCCGCTTCCCGGGAAATCGTCATCGGCGGGGCGCGGCGGGGCGCTCGCGACCCCGACGACGACGGTCATGCTCAGGCCTTGTCGGCCTTCTTCGCCTTGGGAGCCGGCGGCTTGCCCTTGGCGGCGTTGCGCTTTTCGACGCGAGCCTTGGCGGCTTCCTCGGCGGCGATGCGCTGCTCGGTGACCGAGCCGCCCGCGTCCTCGATGGCCTTCTTGGCGCCGGCCGAGGCCGACCAGACCACCAGGTTCAGCTTGGCCTTCAGTTCACCGGTGCCCAGCACGCGGATGCCGTCCTTGGCCCGACGGATCACACCGGCGGCGACCAGGGCCTCGGCGTTGATTTCCTTCTTGGCGTCCAGCTTCTTGGCGTCCACGGCGTCCTGCAGGCGCCACAGGTTCACCTCGGCCAGCTTCAGCGCGCCGGGGTTGTTGAAGCCGCGCTTGGGCATGCGCATGTACAGCGGCATCTGGCCGCCCTCGAAGCCGCCGATGGCGACGCCCGAACGCGACTTCTGGCCCTTGACGCCGCGACCGGCGGTCTTGCCCTTGCCCGAGCCCGGGCCCCGGCCGACGCGCAGCCGCTTCTTGCGGGCGCCCTCGTTGTCGCGGATTTCATTCAGTTTCATATGCCTGATCCTTTCGGGTGCTAGCGCCCGGACATCGTCCGGACTCGGCTCTGTAAAAATGAAGGGCCGCCTATAGGCGGCCCTCCGGATCTTCGCAAGTCGAGGACCTGCTTACTTCTCGACCACTTCCACCATGTGGGCGACCTTGGCGATCATGCCGCGCACCGAGGGAGTGTCCTCCAGGGTGACTTCGCGGCCCAGCCGGTTCAGGCCCAGGCCCACCAGGGTGGCGCGCTGGTCCGACTTGCGGCGGATCGGCGAGCCGGTCTGGCGAACGGTGACGGTCGTCTGTTCCTTCTTGGCCATCATCAGCTCTCCACGGCCTCGGGCGACGAGGCGCCGTCGTTGCGGCGGCCCATGATGTCGCCGACCTTCTTGCCGCGCTTGGAGGCGACCTGACGGGGCGAGGACTGCACCTTCAGCGCTTCGAACGTGGCGCGGACCATGTTGTAGGGGTTGGACGAGCCGGTCGACTTGCCGACCACGTCCTGGACGCCCAGGGTTTCCAGCACGGCGCGCATCGGACCGCCGGCGATGACGCCGGTGCCCGGAGGGGCCGCGCGGACCATGATCTTGCCGGCGCCCCAGCGGCCGTTGCCGTCGTGGTGCAGGGTCCGGTTCTCGCGCAGCGGAACCCGGATCATGGTCTTCTTGGCTTCCTCGGTCGCCTTGCGGATGGCTTCCGGCACTTCGCGCGCCTTGCCGTGACCGAAGCCGACGCGGCCCTTGCCGTCGCCGACGACCATCAGGGCCGCGAACGAGAACCGGCGGCCGCCCTTCACGGTGGCGGCGACGCGGTTGATGTGAACCAGCTTCTCGACGATGTCCGAATCGGGACCGTCGACGGCCGGAGCGTTGCGGTTATCGCGGCGATTGCGATCGCCGCCGCCGCGTTGGGGTTGATGCGCCATGCGTCTCGTCCCTTAGAAGTTCAGGCCGGCTTCGCGCGCGGCTTCCGCCAGCGCCTTGACCCGGCCGTGATAGATGTAGGAGCCGCGATCGAAGACGACGTCCTTGACGCCCTTCTCCAGCGCGCGCTCGGCGACGAGCTTGCCGATCCGGGCTGCGGCGGCGGTGTCCGCCCCCTTGCCCTTCTTGCCCTTTTCGCCTTCCAGCGAAGAGGCGGCGGCGATCGTGATCCCCTTGGAATCGTCGATCACCTGGGCCGAGATGTTCTTGTCCGAACGGTACACCGACAGACGCAGACGGCCATTGGCCACCGCCTTCAGGCGGTTGCGGGTGCGCTGCTGGCGACGCTTGGCGGTATCACGAAGAGAGAGAGCCATGACTTACTTCTTCTTGCCTTCCTTGCGCCGGACGGTTTCGCCCTGATAGCGCACGCCCTTGCCCTTGTAGGGCTCCGGCGGACGCAGCTTGCGGATGTTGGCGGCCACTTCGCCCACGACCTGCTTGTCGTTGCCCGAGATCTTGATCTCGGTCTGCTTCGGCGTGGCGAAGGTGACGCCTTCCGGAGCCTTCACGTCCACCTCGTGCGAGAAGCCGAGCTGGAGAGACAGGTTGGAGCCCTTCATCGCCGCGCGATAGCCGACGCCGACCAGCTCGAGCGTGCGCTCGAAGCCCTCGGTCACGCCGGTCACCATGTTGGAGACCAGGGTGCGCGACAGGCCCCACATGGCGCGGGCGCGCTGGGTGTCCGAACGCGGGGTCAGGGACAGCTCGTCGCCGTCCTGCTTGACCTCGATCTCTTCGGCCACGGTCCAGGAGCGCTCGCCCTTGGGACCCTTCACGGTCACGGTCTGGCCGTCGAGCGTCAGGGTGACGCCCTTCGGGATGGAGATGGTCTTCTTGCCGATACGGGACATGTCAGTAGACCCTGCAGAGGACTTCGCCGCCCACGTTTTGCTCGCGGGCCGCGGTGTCGGACATGACGCCCTTGGACGTCGACAGGATCGAGATGCCCAGGCCGTTCTTGATCGGCTTCAGGTCGGAGATGGCCGAATAGACGCGGCGGCCCGGCTTGGACACGCGGCTGATCTCGGCGATGACCGGCTGGCCGTCGAAGTACTTGAGCTCGATCTCGAACTGCGGAAACTCACCCGGGTTCTGAACCAGGTTGTAGCCGCGGATGTAGCCTTCGTCCTGCAGCACGTCGAGGACACGCTGGCGCAGACGCGAGGCGGGGGTCAGCACCGTCGAACGCTTGCGGGTCGCCGCGTTCTTGATGCGAGCGATCATGTCGCTCAGGGGATCATTGATCATCATGGTCTGTTTCTCCCCTTACCAGCTCGACTTGGTCATGCCGGGGATCTGGCCCAGCGAGGCCAGGTCGCGAAGGGCGATACGGCTCATGTGCAGCTTGCGGTAATAGGCGCGCGGACGGCCCGTCACCTCGCAGCGGTTGCGGATACGAACGGCCGCGGAGTTGCGCGGCAGCTCGGCCAGCTTCAGGCGAGCGGCGAAACGCTCTTCCAGAGGCAGGCTCTCGTCATTGGCGGTGGCCTTCAGCGCGGCGCGCTTTTCGGCGTACTGGGCGACCAGCTTCTTGACGCGTTCGTTGCGGTTTACGGCGGACTTCTTAGCCATGGTGCTCTTTCCTTCCCGCTCAGTTCGTCACGAACGGGAACTTGAACTCGGTGAGGAGAGCCTTGGCTTCCTCATCGGTCTTGGCCGTGGTGCAGACGATGATGTCCATGCCCCACATCTGGTCGATCTGGTCGTAGTTGATCTCCGGGAACACGATGTGCTCCTTCAGACCGGTGGCGTAGTTGCCGCGACCGTCGAACGAGGTGCCCTTCAGGCCGCGGAAGTCCTTCACCCGCGGCAGCGCGATGGTGATGAACCGGTCCAGGAACTCGTACATCCGGTCGCCGCGCAGGGTGACCTTGCCGCCAATGACCATGCCTTCGCGCAGCTTGAAGCCGGCGATGGAGTTGCGGGCCTTGGTCGGCACGGCCTTCTGGCCGGCGATCTGGGTCAGGTCCTTGAGGGCGGCGGTCGCCTTCTTGGAGTCGGCCACGGCTTCACCGATGCCCATGTTCAGGACGATCTTGTCCAGCTTGGGGATCTGCATCTCGTTCGAATAGCCGAACTTGTCCTTCATCGCGGCGCGGATGCGCTCTTGATACTCGGACTTCAGCCGGGGGGTGTACTGGGCCTCAGCCATTGACGGCGTCTCCCGTGGTCTTGGCGAAGCGCACCTTCTTGTCTCCATCCATACGGAAGCCGACGCGGCTCGGCTTGCCGTTGCCGTCGGCGATGGCGACGTTCGACAGGTGGATCGACGCTTCCTTGTTCTTGATGCCGCCCTGGGGATCACCCTGGGACGGACGGGTGTGGCGCTGGACCATGTTGATCCCCTGCACCACCACGCGGTTCTCGGTCGGCAGCACGCGGACGACCTGGCCGGTGCGGCCCTTGTCCTTGCCGGTCAGCACGACGACGTTGTCGCCCTTTCTGATCTTGGCGGCCATTACAGCACCTCCGGCGCGAGCGAGATGATCTTCATGTGGTTCTTGGCGCGCAGCTCGCGCGGAACCGGGCCGAAGATACGGGTGCCGACGGGCTCGTTCGACTTGTTGACGATCACGGCCGCCGACTTGTCGAAGCGGATGACCGAGCCGTCCTTGCGCTGGATGTCCTTGGCGGTGCGAACGACGACGGCGCGCAGCACCTCGCCCTTCTTCACGCGACCGCGCGGGATGGCTTCCTTGACGGACACGACGATCGTGTCGCCCACCGAGGCGTAGCGGCGCTTGGAGCCGCCCAACACCTTGATGCACATGACCCGGCGAGCGCCCGAATTGTCGGCCACCTCCAGGTTAGTTTGCATCTGGATCATGGGATCCGATCCTTCCGATTAAGAGGCCGAGGCGGCCGCGGCGTCCTTGGACAGGACTTCCCAGCGCTTCAGCTTGGACTTGGGGGCGCACTCGACGATGCGGGCGACTTCGCCTTCCTTGAAGGCGTTCGCTTCGTCGTGAGCGTGATAGTTCTTGGACCGGCGCACGGTCTTCTTCAGCACCGGGTGCAGCAGGGTGCGCTCGACCTTGACGACAACGGTCTTGTCGCCCTTGTCGGAGACGACCACGCCTTCGAGAATTCGCTTCGGCATCTTCGTTTCCTTACGCGGCGGTCGAACGCTTCTCGCGCAGAAGCGTCGAGAGGCGGGCGATGTCCTTGCGCACTTCCGAGACCCGGTGGGTCTTTTCCATCTGGCCGGTGGCGGCCTGGAAGCGCAGGTTGAACTGTTCCTTCTTGAGCTTCAGCAGCTCGTCGGACAGCTGGTCGGAGGTCAGGCTCCGGAAGTCGGCGATCTTGGTCATGCCGCTTGCTCCGCATGGGCGATGCCGGCGTCCAGGCGGGTGACCACCTTGGTGCGGACCGGCAGCTTGGCGGCGCCCAGACGCAGGGCCTCGCGGGCCACGTCGTCCGGCACGCCGTCGATTTCGAACAGGATACGGCCCGGGTGGCAGCGCGCGGCCCAGTAGTCGACGGCGCCCTTGCCCTTGCCCATGCGCACTTCCGCCGGCTTGCCGGTGACCGGCAGATCGGGGAACACGCGGATCCACACCCGGCCCTGACGCTTCATCTGGCGGGTGATCGCGCGGCGGGCCGCCTCGATCTGACGCGCGGTGATGCGTTCCGGCTCGACCGTCTTCAGCCCGTACGAGCCGAAGTTCAGCGAGAAACCGCCCTTGGCGGCGCCGTGGATGCGGCCCTTGAAGGCCTTGCGGTACTTGGTCTTCTTCGGTTGCAGCATGACTTAGTTCTCACGTCCCCGGTCGCGACGCGGACCGCGGTCGCCCCGGTCGCCGCGCGGACCGCGGCCTTCGTTCGAGGACGGGCCAGAAGCTTCCTGAGCCCAGCGCTTGTCCTGAGCCATCGGGTCGTGCTCCAGCACCTCGCCTTTGAACACCCAGACCTTCACGCCGATGATGCCGTAGGTCGTCTTGGCCTCGATGAAGCCGAAGTCGATGTCGGCGCGCAGGGTGTGCAGCGGCACGCGGCCTTCGCGATACCACTCCATCCGCGCGATTTCGGCGCCGCCCAGGCGGCCCGACACGTTGATCCGGACACCCTTGGCGCCCAGACGGATGGCCGACTGCATGGCGCGCTTCATGGCGCGGCGGAAGGCGATCCGGCGCTCCAGCTGCTGGGCGATGTTCTCGGCGATCAGCTGGGCGTCGGTTTCGGGCTTGCGGACCTCGACGATGTTCAGGTGAACTTCGCCCTCGGTCTGGGCCGCGATGTCCTTGCGCAGCTTCTCGATGTCCGCGCCCTTCTTGCCGATCACGACACCCGGGCGGGCGGCGTAGATCGTCACGCGGCACTTCTTGTGCGGACGCTCGATGATGATGCGGCTGACGCCGGCGCCCGACAGGCGCTCCTTCAGCATCTCGCGCAGCTTCAGGTCCTGGTGCAGCAGGCGGGCGTAGTCGTTGCCGCCGGCGTACCAGCGGCTGTCCCACGTGCGGTTGACGCCGAGACGGAACCCGACCGGATTGATTTTCTGACCCATCAGGCGGCCTCGCCGGCTTCACGGACCACGATGGTGATCTCGCTGAACGGTTTCAGGATGCGCGACGAGCGACCACGAGCGCGGCTCGCGAAACGCTTCATCACCAGGTTCTTGCCCACGAAGGCCTCGGCCACGACCAGGTTGTCGATGTCGAGGTTGTGGTTGTTCTCGGCGTTCGAGACGGCCGAATAGAGGACCTTGCGCACGTCGGTGGCGATGCGCTTGCGGCTGAATTCCAGCTCGTTCAGCGCCTTCTGCACCGGCATGCCGCGGATCGAGGCGGCGACCAGGTTCAGCTTCTGGGGGCTGATACGCACATTGACCAGCTTGGCGCGGGCCTCGGTCGGGGCGACCCGACGCTCGTTCTTGGACTGGGCCATCGGCTTATTTCCTCTTGGCCTTCTTGTCCGCCGCGTGACCCGGGAAGTTCCGGGTCGGGGCGAACTCGCCGAACTTCATGCCGACCATGTCCTCGTTGACCATCACCGGCACATGCTTCTGGCCGTTGTGGACGCCGAAGGTCAGGCCGACGAACTGCGGCAGGATGGTGGAGCGGCGCGACCAGGTCTTGATCACGTCCTTGCGGCCCGACGCCTGAACGGCGTCGGCCTTCTTGAGCAGATACCCGTCGACGAACGGGCCTTTCCAGGAGGAGCGGGCCATCGGTTAGCGAGCCTTCTTGGTGTGGCGGCTGCGGATGATGAACTTGTCCGTCGCCTTGTTCTTGCGGGTACGAGCGCCCTTGGTGTCCTTGCCCCACGGGGTGACCGGGGTCCGGCCGCCGGAGGTGCGACCCTCACCACCACCGTGCGGGTGGTCGATCGGGTTCATGGCCACGCCGCGCACGTGCGGGCGGAAGCCCATGTGACGCTTGCGGCCGGCCTTGCCGAGGTTCTGGTTCATGTGGTCGGGGTTCGACACCGCGCCCACCGTGGCCATGCAGCCGTCCAGAACCATGCGCAGCTCACCCGAGCCGAGACGGATCTGCGCATAGCCCTGATCGCGGCCGACCAGCTGGGCGTAGGCGCCGGCCGAGCGGGCCAGCTGGGCGCCCTTGCCCGGCTTCATCTCGATGTTGTGGATGATCGTGCCGACCGGCATCGAGCGCAGGGGCATGGCGTTGCCCGGCTTCACGTCCACCTTCTCGCCGGCGACGATGGTGTCCCCAGCCTTCAGGCGCTGCGGCGCGATGATGTAGGTCTTCTCGCCGTCGGCATAGGTCACCAGGGCGATGAAGGCGGTGCGGTTCGGATCGTATTCCAGACGCTCGACCGTGCCGACCGCATCGAACTTGCGACGCTTGAAGTCGATCTTGCGGTACAGGGTCTTGGCGCCGCCGCCGCGGAAGCGAACGGCCACGCGACCGCCCTGACCACGACCGCCCGACTTGGTCAGGCCTTCGGTCAGCGACTTCTCCGGGCGGCCCTTGTGCAGCTCGGAACGGTCGACCAGCACCAGGGCGCGGCGGCCCGGCGACGTCGGATTGAATGTCTTCAGAGCCATCGGATCAGAGCCCCGTGGTGACGTCGATCGACTGGCCGTCGGCCAGCGTCACGATCGCTTTCTTGATGTCGACGCGGCGACCCTGGATGCCCCGGAAACGCTTGGTCTTGCCCTTCTGCACCAGGGTGTTGACCTTGGTGACATTGACCTTGAACAGCGCTTCGACGGCGGCGGCGATTTCATCCTTGGTCGCGTTGTCGGCGACGCGGAAGACGACCTTGTTCTGCTCGGAGAGCACGGTCGACTTCTCGGTGATCACCGGAGCCAGGATGGTGTCGTAGTGACGGACGGTGGGCTGGACAGCCATCACGCGGCCTCCTTCTCAGAGAAGCGCGCCTCGATCGCCTCGACGGCGGCCTTGGTCAGCACCAGCTTGCCCGAGCGCAGCACGTCATAGACGTTTAGGCCGGCGTTCGGCAGCACGTCCACGTGCGGGATGTTGCGGGCCGCCATGCCAAAGCCGGCGTCCACTTCCGGACCCGCGATCAGGACCTTGTCCCAGCCCAGCTTGCCGAACTGGGCGCGCAGGGCCGAGGTCTTGGCGTCCTTGATCGACAGGCTGTCGACCACCACCAGCTCGCCGGCCTTGGCCTTGGAGCTCAGCGCGTGACGCATTCCGAGCGCCCGGACCTTCTTGGGCAGGCTGTGGGCGTGCGAGCGGACCACCGGACCGAAGGCGCGCGAACCGCCGACGAACTGGGGCGCGCGACGCGAGCCGTGACGAGCGCCGCCGGTGCCCTTCTGCTTGTACATCTTCTTGCCGGTGCGAGAGTTCTCGTTCCGGGTCTGGACCTTGTGCGTGCCGGCGCGGCGCTTGGCCAGCTGCCAGTTGACGACACGGGCCAGGATGTCGCCGCGGATCTCGTCGATCCCGAAAACGGCGTCCGACAGCTCGATGTCGCCGGCGGCCTTGCCGTCCAGTTTGGTGACGGAGAGTTTCATCAGGCTTCACCCCCTTCGGCGGCGGCTTCGGCGGCGGGCGCCTCGGCTTCGGCCGGGGCGTTGCTGCCGCCCTTGGACTTGATCGAGCCCGGATACGGCAGGTCGGCGGCCGACTTCTTCACCGCGTCGCGGATCTTCAGATAGCTGCCGTCGTGGCCGGGAACCGCGCCCTTGATCATGATCAGGCCGCGCTCGGCGTCGACGCGCACGATGGTCAGGTTCTGCTGGGTGACGGTTTCCTGACCCAGGTGACCGGCCATCTTCTTGCCCGGGAACGTACGACCCGGGTCCTGACGGTTACCCGTCGACCCGTGCGAGCGGTGCGACACCGACACGCCGTGCGTCGCCCGCAGGCCGCCGAAGTTCCAGCGCTTCATGGCGCCGGCGAAGCCCTTGCCGATGGTCAGGCCCTGAACGTCGACCTTCTGACCGGCCACGAAGTGGTCGGCCGACAGCTCGGCGCCGACGTCGAGGAGCGCATCCTCGGCGACACGGAACTCGGTCACATAGTGCTTCGGCTCGACTTCGGCCTTGGCGAACACGGCCTTCTGGGCGTTGTTGGTGCGCTTGGCCTTCCTGGCGCCGGCGCCCAGCTGCAGGGCGACATAGCCGTCCCGCTCCTGAGTGCGTTGGCCAACGACCTGGCAGCCGTCCAGCTCCAGAACCGTCACCGGGACATGCGCGCCGTCTTCAGCGAAGATCCGCGTCATTCCCAGCTTCTTGGCGATCACGCCCGTTCGTCGCGCGTCTTTGCGCATCGGATCCCGCCTTCTCTTCTTTAGATCTTGATCTCGACGTCCACGCCGGCGGACAGGTCGAGCTTCATCAGCGCGTCCACGGTCT